>NZ_JALBHA010000039.1:0-26552 GCF_023006445.1 Bradyrhizobium sp. SHOUNA76 | reverse complement strand
GTGCAGTCGGTGGCGCTGCGCCTCGTCTGCGACCGCGAGCTCGAGATCGAGAAGTTCGTCGCGCGTGAATATTGGTCGCTGATCGCGACCCTGCTGACCCCGCGCGGCGATGCGTTCGAGGCCCGCCTCGTCGGCGCCGACGGCAAGAAGATCCAGCGTCTCGACATCGGCACCGGCGCGGAAGCCGAGGATTTCAAGAAGGCGCTGGAGACGGCGGCCTACGCCGTCACCGCGGTCGACGCCAAGCCCGCGCGGCGCAATCCGCAGGCGCCGTTCACCACCTCGACGTTGCAGCAGGAAGCCAGCCGCAAATACGGCTTTGCGCCGGCGCACACGATGCGCATCGCCCAGCGCCTCTATGAAGGCATCGACATCGGCGGCGAGACCACCGGACTCATTACTTATATGCGTACCGACGGCGTGCAGATCGCCCCCGAGGCGATCACGCAGGCGCGCAAGGTGATCGGCGAGGATTACGGCAACGCCTATGTGCCGGATGCCCCCCGTCAGTACCAGACCAAGGCCAAGAACGCGCAGGAAGCGCACGAAGCGATCCGCCCGACCGACATGTCCCGCCGCCCCGACAGCATGAGCCGCAAGCTCGATGCCGATCAGGCGCGTCTCTATGAGCTGATCTGGAAGCGCACCATCGCGAGCCAGATGGAATCGGCCGAGCTGGAGCGCACGACCGTCGACATCACGGCGAAGGCAGGCTCCCGCACGCTGGAGCTGCGCGCCACAGGCCAGGTCGTCAAGTTCGACGGCTTCCTCGCGCTCTACCAGGAAGGCCGTGACGACGAGGAAGACGAGGATTCGCGCCGCCTGCCCGCTATGAGCCCGAACGACGCGCTCAAGCGGCAGGGCCTGTCCGTCACCCAGCACTTCACCGAGCCGCCGCCGCGCTTCTCCGAGGCCTCGCTGGTCAAGCGCATGGAAGAGCTCGGCATCGGCCGGCCCTCGACCTATGCCTCGATCCTCCAGGTGCTGAAGGACCGCGGCTACGTCAAGCTGGAGAAGAAGCGCCTGCATGGCGAGGACAAGGGCCGCGTCGTGGTCGCGTTCCTCGAGAGCTTCTTCAGCCGCTACGTCGAATACGATTTCACCGCCAATCTGGAAGAGCAGCTCGACCGCATCTCCAACAATGAGATCTCCTGGCAGCAGGTGCTGAAGGATTTCTGGACCGGCTTCATCGGCGCCGTCGACGAGATCAAGGACCTGCGTGTGGCGCAGGTGCTCGACGTGCTGGACGAGATGCTCGGACAGCATATCTATCCGCCGCGGCCCGATGGGGGTGACATCAGGCAGTGCCCCAGCTGCGGCAATGGCCGTCTCAATCTGAAGGCCGGCAAGTTCGGCGCCTTCGTCGGCTGCTCGAACTATCCGGAATGCCGCTACACCCGCCAGCTCGCCGCCGATGGCGAGGCGACTGCTGACCGTTCGCTCGGCCAGGACCCCGATACGGGCCGCGATGTCTGGGTCAAGGCCGGCCGGTTCGGCCCCTATATCCAGCTCGGCGAGCAGAAGGATTATGAGGAAGGCGAGAAGCCGAAGCGCGCAGGCATCCCGAAGGGCACCTCCCCCGGCGATGTCGAGCTCGAGCTCGCGCTGAAGCTGCTCTCGCTGCCGCGCGAAATTGGAAAACATCCCGAAACCGGCCAGCCCATCACCGCCGGCCTCGGCCGCTTCGGGCCGTTCGTGAAGCACGAGAAGACCTATGCCAGCCTGGAAGCCGGCGATGAGGTATTCGACATCGGCCTCAATCGCGCGGTGACGCTGATCGCGGAGAAGGTCGCCAAGGGCCCGAGCCGCCGCTTCGGCGCCGATCCCGGCAAGGCGATCGGCGATCATCCGACACTCGGCACCGTCACCGTGAAGAGCGGCCGCTACGGCGCCTATGTCACCGCCGGCGGCGTCAACGCGACGATCCCCGCCGAGTTCGAAAAGGACACCGTCACGCTGCCGCAGGCGATCGCGCTGATCGACGAGCGCGCAGCCAAGGGCGGCGGCAAGGCCAAGAACTCTAAGACGGCCAAGAAGGCGGCAAAGCCGGCCAAGGCCAAGAAAGCTACAGAGAAAGCTACGGACGGCGAGGACGCCGCGCCAAAGCCGAAGAAGCCGACCGCGAAGAAAGCCGCGGCCAAATCGAAAACCGAATCCACCAGCAAGGCGCGCGCCGCATTGTCGTCGACAGCCAAGACGTCGCCGACCAAGGCCGCCGCCGGCAAGGCTCCGGCCAAGAAGAGTGCCGGCAAGACTTAAGTCAGAATTAGAGGTTAAGTGAAACGCAAGAATGACCATGGCTTTCCCGACAGGCAAGCCATCGTCGCCTTCATCAAGGCAAATCCAGGAAAGGTCGGGACCCGCGAAATTGCGCGCGAGTTCGGCCTGAAGAACGCCGATCGCGTCGAGCTCAAGCGCATGCTGCGCGAGCTCGCCGACGACGGGGCCATCAAGAAAAAACGTCACAAGGTGTCCGAGCCGGACACGCTGCCGCCGACGCTGGTCGCCGACATTACCGGGCGCGACTCCGACGGCGAATTGATCGCCTCGCCCACCGAATGGGACGAGGTCGAAAGCGGCGAGCCGCCGAAGATCCGCATCCAGATGCCGCGCCGGCCAAAGCCGGGCACCGTCGCCGGTGTTCGCGACCGCGTGCTGCTGCGCGTCGAGCCGAGCAACGAGGCCGAAGGCCCGGCCTATCTCGGCCACGTCATCAAGGTCTTCGACAAGACCAAGAGCCGTATCCTCGGCGTGTTCCGCAGCCTTCCCGAAGGCGGCGGCCGGCTCGTGCCCGTCGACAAGAAGGCTGCCGACCGCGAACTGAACATTGCGGCAGCCGATACGCACGGCGCGCAGGATGGCGACCTCGTCAGCGTCGACATCGTCCGCACGCGCAGCTTTGGGCTTGCGTCCGGCCGGGTGAAAGAAAAGCTCGGCTCGGTCAAGTCGGAGAAGGCGATCAGCCTGATCGCGATCTACGCGCACGACATCCCGCTGCAATTCTCCCCTGCCGCCGAGCGCGAGGCGGAAGCGGCCGAGCCCGCGAACCTGAAGGGGCGCGAGGACTGGCGCGACGTGCCGCTCGTCACCATCGATCCGCCGGATGCGAAGGACCATGACGACGCGGTGCATGCCGAGCCAGATCCTGATCCGAACAACAAAGGCGGCTTCATCGTCAACGTCGCCATCGCCGATGTCAGCTACTACGTCCGGCCTAGCACCGCGCTCGACCGCGACGCGCTCGACCGCGGCAACTCGGTTTACTTCCCCGACCGCGTCGTGCCGATGCTGCCCGAGCGCATTTCCAACAATCTCTGCTCGCTGGTGCCTGGCGAGCCGCGCGGCGCGCTCGCGGTGCGGATGGTGCTCGGCCCCGACGGCCGCAAGCGCTCACACAGCTTCCACCGCATCCTGATGCGCTCGGCGGCAAAACTGAGCTACGCGCAGGCGCAGGCGGCGATCGACGGACGGCCGGACGACACCACCGGTCCCCTGCTCGATCCGATCCTGCGGCCGCTCTATGCCGCCTATGCCTGCGCCAAGCGTGCACGCGACGAGCGCGATCCGCTCAATCTCGATCTGCCCGAACGCAAGATCCTCCTGAAGAGCGACGGCACGGTCGATCGCGTCGTCGTGCCTGAACGGCTTGACGCGCACAAGCTGATCGAGGAATTCATGATCCTCGCCAACGTCGCCGCGGCCGAGATGCTGGAGAAGAAGTCGCTGCCGCTGATCTACCGCGTGCATGACGAGCCGACGCTGGAGAAGGTGCACGCGCTCGCAGAATTCCTGGAGACGCTGGACGTCCCCTTCGCCAAAGCGGGCGCGCTGCGTCCCACCACGTTCAACCGCGTGCTGGCCCAGCTCGAAGGCCATGACTATTACCCGCTGGTGAGCGAGGTGGTGCTGCGCGCCCAGGCACAGGCCGAATACTCTTCCGAGAATTACGGTCATTTCGGCCTGAACCTGCGCCGCTACGCGCATTTCACCTCGCCGATCCGCCGCTATGCCGATCTCGTGGTGCACCGCGCGCTGGTCCGCGCGCTCGGCCTTGGCGAAGGCGCCCTGCCCGACAGCGAGACGCCGGAAACCCTGAGCGAGGTCGCGGCCCACATCTCGGTGACCGAGCGGCGCGCGATGAAGGCGGAGCGCGAGACCGTCGACCGCCTGATCGCCCATCACCTCGCCGACCGCATCGGCGCAAGCTTCCAGGGCCGCGTCTCCGGCGTCACGCGCGCCGGCCTGTTCGTCAAGCTTGCCGACACCGGCGCCGACGGTCTGATCCCGATCCGATCCCTCGGCACGGAATATTTCAACTATGACGAGGGCCGGCACGCACTCGTCGGCACCCGCAGCGGCACCATGTATCAGCTCGGCGACGTCGTCGACGTCCGCCTGATCGAAGCTGCCCCGATCGCGGGCGCGCTGCGCTTCGAGCTGCTGTCGTCGGCCAGTGATAGCGCGCCGCGTGGCCGCAGGCCATCCGGCCCGCAACGCCGCCCCTCCTTCAAGGCGCATCCCGGACGCAGCCCGGATAAGAAACGCAAGCCGGCGAAGCAGAAATCCGGCAAGGGGAAGAAGAACAAGGGAAAAGCCAAGGGCAAAAAGGGCAAAGCATGGTGACGATGAGCACGGCCCCAAAAATCTGGACGCGGGAGACGGGTCTCGTCGAGAAGCGCGATCTCTGGACGGCAATGAAGCGCGGCTTTCGCGGCCGCTGCCCGCGCTGTGGCCAGGGAAAGCTGTTCCGCGCCTTCCTGAAGACGGCAGACAATTGCGCCAAATGCGACCTCGATTTCACGCCGCATCGCGCCGATGACCTGCCCGCCTATCTCGTCATCGTCATCGTCGGCCACATCGTGGTGCCGGCCGTTTTGTGGATCGAGACCAATTACACCACGCCGGTCTGGATCAGCTTCGCGGCCTATTTGCCCTTCACCTTCGTCGCCTCGCTCGCGCTGCTGCAGCCCGTCAAGGGAGCTGTGGTCGGCCTGCAATGGGCTCTGCGCATGCACGGGTTTGACGAGAACCCGCCGGATGGTATTCCGCCTGTATAAGCAAAATAGGCAGGAACGGTCTGGGTGAGGACATGACGGATACGACGCAAGTTGCGGAGAAGGCCAAGGTTCACGAGGAAAAGGAAGCCGACCATCATCCCTATTTTCGCCCGAGGGATGCGGCGACCCTGATCCTGGTCGATCGCAGCGGCGCCATTCCGAAAGTGCTGGTCGGCAAACGCCACGACAAGGTGGTGTTCATGCCCGGCAAGTTCGTCTTCCCGGGCGGGCGCGTCGACAAGGCCGACTATCGCGTGCCCTGTGCGGCGCCGATCACGGCCGAGCTCGAAGCCAATCTCGCCAAGGGCAGCCCGAAGACGCCGGCCTCGCGCGCGAAGTCGCTCGCCATCGCCGCGATCCGCGAGGCCTGCGAGGAGACTGGTCTCTGCCTCGGCCGCAAGTCCGAGGGCAAGACGCCGAAGCTCGACGGTCCCTGGAAGCCGTTCGCCGATGCAGGCCTCCTGCCCGATCCGTCAGGCCTGTTCCTGATCGCCCGCGCGATCACTTTGCCCGGCCGCGTCAAGCGCTTCGACACGCGCTTCTTCACCGCGGATGCTTCCGCGATCACCCACCGCGTCGACGGCGTCATCCACGCCGATGCCGAGCTGGTCGAGCTGGTCTGGGTCGAACTCGGCTCGAAGCCGCTGGCCGATCTGCATCCGATGACGCGCAACGTGCTCAACGAACTCGACACCCGCCTTGCCACCGGCCCGCTCCGCCACGATGCGTCGGTGCCGTTCTTCCATTTCTACGGCGGCAAGATGCAGAAGGATATTTTGGGCTGAGGCTGTATTACGGGGCGCGCCTCTCTCCTCTCGTCATTCCGGGGCGCGCGTAGCGCGAGCCCGGAATCCATTCATCCATCGTCTCCGCGGCCCGATCGATTCTCAGGTGCGCAATCGCGCACCCTAGTTCGCGCCAAGCGGCGCGCCCCGGAATGACGTGCTGAGAGAGCTGCAAAAAACAAAAAATTCTTCCCGCTGCCGCCAATGGCGGAGTTCCGCCGCGTGCCTATGTCTTTCCGAACGACAATGAAGAAGGACACCGGGCGATGGCACAACGGCAACTCAAGCTTGGCGCGTTCATGCGCCCGATCAGCATCCACACCGGCGCCTGGCGCTATCCCGGGGCCTGGCCTGACGCCAATTTCAATTTCGGTCACATCAAGACGCTGATCCAGAAGCTCGAGGCCGGCAAGTTCGACGCCTTCTTCATGGCCGATCACCTCGCCGTGTTGAACATGCCGGTCAATGCGCTCAAGCGCAGCCACACCGTGACCTCGTTCGAGCCGTTCACGCTGCTGTCGGCGCTCTCCGCGGTCACCGAGCGGATCGGGCTGATCGCGACGGGATCAACCACGTTCGACGAGCCCTATCACGTCGCGCGCCGCTTTGCGTCCCTCGACCATCTCAGCGGCGGCCGCGCCGGCTGGAACATCGTCACCACCTCGAACCCGGACGCGGCGCTGAATTTCGGCCTCGACGATCACATGGAGCACGCCGAGCGCTACAAGCGCGCCCGCGAGTTCTACGACGTCGTCACCGGCCTGTGGGATTCCTTCGCCGACGACGCTTTCGTGCGCGACGTCGAAAGCGGGCTGTTCGTCGATCCCCAGAAGATGCACACGCTCGACCACAACGGCAAATATGAAGGTGCGCGGCCCCCTCAACATCGCCCGCCCCGTGCAGGGCTGGCCCGTGATCGTGCAGGCCGGCGCGTCGGAAGACGGCAAGCAGCTCGCGGCCGAGACGGCGGAAGCCGTCTTCACCGGCGGCGGCAGCCTCGCCGACGGGCAAAAACTCTATGCCGACATCAAGGGCCGCATGGAAAAGATCGGCCGCGATCCCGAGCACCTCAAGATCCTGCCCGGCGCCTTCGTGGTGGTCGGCGACAGCGTCGATGAGGCCAAGGAGAAGCGCGCTTTGCTCGACAGCCGCGTGCACTACGACAGCGCCATCGCCTCGCTCTCCGTCATCCTCGGCACCGACGCATCGGGCTTCGATCCGGATGGCCAATTGCCGGAGATTCCGGAAACCAATGCCAGCAAGAGCGGCCGCCAGCGCATGGTCGACCTCGCCAGGCGCGACAAGCTGACGGTGCGCCAGCTCGCCCAGCGCGTCGGCGGCTATGGTGGGCTGTCCTTCGTCGGCACCGCCAAAACCATCGCCGACCAGATGGAGGAATGGCTGGTCGGGCGCGGCTCCGACGGCTTCAACATCATGTTCCCGTTCCTGCCCGCCGGCCTCGACGATTTCGTCGACAAGGTCGTCCCGGAGCTGCAGCGCCGCGGGATTTTCCGCAAGGAGTATGAAGGGGCCACTTTGAGGGAAAATCTGGGCCTGCCACGGCCGAAAAACCGGTTCTTTGAGGCCTAATGGGCCCGTTTTGGGTGGTTTTTGGGGTGTAAAACCTTGACATCAGGCGGTTTCTGGCTAGGTTGCCGGCCAACGCGGGCCGTTTGGCCGGCTCCAGATTCCCTTCATTTCTGAGGTTCAGAACATGGCCAAAGCGGTCACCATCAAGGTCAAGCTCGTGTCCTCGGCCGACACCGGCTTCTACTACGTCGCCAAGAAGAATTCGCGCACCATGACCGACAAGCTGGTCAAGAAGAAGTACGATCCGGTCGCGCGCAAGCACGTCGAATTCCGCGAAGCCAAGATCAAGTAAGATCGCGGCAAGCGTTGAAGAGTTTTGCGGGGCCCTTTCGGGCCCCGTTTTCTTTTGGCGTCGGTCCGGGCACGGACGGAGGTGACTGCTGCGGCTATCATCGGTCGCTCAAATCGACCGAGGGATCGTCGGATGAAAACCTCGTTAGTTGTTCTGCTTTCCGGCTTGGTGGGCTTCGCGTTTGGAGCATCCCTGCTTGGATTCGCAGCTCTGTGGATCGGGATCTCATTTCTCGGTCACGTCCAGGGCGACATTCACAGCGATTGGACCCTCCTCGTATTCCTGGGAGCCCTGCTGTGTTTTGGCGTCGGCGGAGCGGCAGGAGCCAAGGCTGCTGTCCGTCTTGCCAGATCCCGCGTGTGAGCGGACGCAGACATAACGACCCTGAGCGGACCCTGTTCTGCAGCGCATCGCCAGTCACGTTAGCTGCGGCCGGGCATGAGGCCGAAGCTGATGCGCTGGACTTTTCTCCGTCATGGTTGCGAATTGATCCCCCCATCGCCGACCACGCCGCGGCTATCTTGCGCAATAACCGCCCACCATTGGCGCATGCGGATAGCGGCAAGCCAAGTGTGACCCACGTCGCGGAGCGCCGTGACCGGCTTCATTATCTCCACCGGCATCGTTGCATGGACCTGGTCGATTGCCGTGAAGAGCCATTTGCCCCTGCTGGATCCGCTCCGCTTCGCGGCAGCTCTCGGCGTTGCGATTTTCCATCAGATGTTCTGGTCCTGGGCCTGGACCTCGATCGGCGTCCCCGGCTTCGAGCGCACCGTCGCCGCTGACGTGATCTACCCCTCCGCCGCGGCCTTCACGTGGTTCGGCTGGGTCGGCGTCGAAATCTTCTTCGTGATCTCCGGCTTCGTCATCGCCAATTCCGCGAGCACATCTTCGCCGGGTGCGTTTCTGCTCGGCCGCGCGCTCAGGCTCTATCCAGCGGTGTGGGTGTGCGCTACTGCGACCCTTCTCGTTCTGCTGCTGTCCGGCAGTGGCCCCGCTACGGACGTCATCGTCCCCTACCTCCACGCCATGCTGATGGTGCCCAAGGGCGTCACCGGCCAGTGGCTGGACGAGGTCTATTGGACGCTGGCCGCCGAGACGGCGTTCTATGGGCTGGTATTTTGCGCGATGCTCACGAGGAAGATCACGCTGCGGCACCTGGCCTTCGGCCTCACCATCTACAGCGCGATCTTCAATGCGGTCGCACTGGTGGTGCTGTCGTGCACTACGCCGTCCGACCTGCCCTATCTCATCATGTTGATGTTCCGGGTGCCCTGCGCGGCATTCCTCTTGACGCACGGCTGCTTCTTCGCGCTCGGGATCTGGCTGTTCATTTCGGCGAACAGGCGGCTGACCGCGCTCGAGCAGGTCGCCGTCGCCGTCACATGCCTTTCAGGCGCCGCCGAGATTTACTTCTTTGCCTCTTTCCTTTTGACGTCGGTGCCCGCCATCGCGGATCAATCGGCCCTCGTGCCGGTCATGGTCTGGGCGGCCGCAGTGCTGCTCATTGCCCTGGCCGCAATCCGCAGCAGGCGTTCGGCCGGCATCCCTGCTCCTGAATCACCCGCCTATTTGAGAACGCTCGGACTGATCACCTATCCGCTCTATCTCACGCACAACGTCATCGGCGCTGCGATCATTCGTGCCCTGGTCGATGCCGGCCTCGATGCCACCTCGGCCCTTTGGATCGCGCTCGGCCTGCTTGTCTTGGTCTGCTGGGTGATCTGCACCAAGATCGAGCCGGCCGTCAGGTCCGCGTTGATGCAAGCCCTCGCATATTACGGCAGGCTGCCAGAGGGTCGGCCGGCGTTGCGCCGCCCGGCACTGGCGCGGGGGCTGCGCCTGCCACGGCCTGTCCCGGTCAAGGTGAACGTCGCGATGTCCTAGGCGCGGTTGACGCCGACGCTCCAAGTCAGCGGCGGCCCAGGCCACACTCCAACCGCTGGTCAGCATCCATCAGTCCCGGCTGACAGGAACCTTTTCAGGGGGGAACGGTTGGCATGCGATGGCGAGGCCGCAGCACAGCCGCCGCTCATGAAGACCGCGTGGACCAGTGCCCTGAGCGGCTGTCCGATGCAGTGTCGTCCTGCACTCCCGCAGCTGAATTCGGTAAACGCTCAGCGGACGACGGGACAGGGACAGCATGAGGCCTGTAACGCGACAGCCCTTCAAACCCCGCACCCCTGAAGAACTAATGGCGCTGCTGGGTGCAGTAGCAACCGCGGTTCTGACCGTCATCATCATCTCGATGCTCTATTTCGGTCGAGATATCTTCGTGCCCGTTGCGCTGGCCATACTCCTCAGCTTTGTACTGGCGCCGCTGGTCGGAATATTGCAACGAATCCATGTCCCGCGGGGATTGGCAGTCGTGAGCGTGGTTGTCGTCGCGTTCATGCTGATCTTCGCGATCGGAAGCCTTCTCGCCACCCAACTGACGCAACTCGCTGGGGACCTGCCCAGATATCAATCCACGATCAGCGACAAGATCCAGGCATTCCGGGACACCAAGGCCGGCAGGGGCACGCTGGAGCGTGCTTCCGACATGCTGAAGGATCTCAGCAAGGAGCTTGATAGACCGAAGGATGCCCCGCCCCCGCCCCGGACCGGCATGGTCGCTGGCTCAAATGCCTCGGCGCCACCGGTACCGGTCGAAGTGCGCCAGCCCGATCCCGGCGCGCTGGAGAGTCTGCGAACCCTGATCTCTCCGCTCATTCATCCGCTCGCGACCACCGGCATCATCATCATTTTCGTCATCTTCATCCTCATTCAACGCGAGGATCTTCGTAACCGCTTCATTCGGCTGGCGGGCTCCTCGGATCTGCAGCGCACCACCGCCGCATTGGACGATGCAGCGAGCCGCCTCAGCAAGCTGTTTCTGACCCAGCTCCTCCTGAACGGTGCATTCGGCGTGGTGATCGGCACCGGCCTCTGGGTCATCGGAATTCCCAGCGCGATCCTCTGGGGCATCCTCGCGGCTGCGCTTCGTTTCGTTCCCTATGTCGGCGCCGTTATCGCCGCCGCATTTCCGCTGGCACTCGCAGTTGCCATCGATCCCGGCTGGTCGATGCTGCTTTGGACTCTCGCCCTCTTTCTTGTCGTTGAACCGATCGTAGGCCATGTCGTCGAGCCGATGGTTTACGGGCGCAGCACGGGGCTTTCACCCGTTGCCGTCGTCGCATCGGCAACGTTCTGGACCGCGCTTTGGGGACCGATCGGCCTTGTCCTTGCGACCCCCCTCACGATTTGCCTCGTGGTGCTCGGGCGGCATGTGGAGCGATTGGAATTCCTCGACGTCATGTTTGGAGACCGGCCAGCGCTTTCTCCTCCGGAAATCTTCTATCAGCGGATGCTGGCGGGAGATCCGACCGAAGCGGCCGAAAAGGCAGAGGAATTTTTGAAAGAGCGCTCGCTGGCTTCGTATTATGACGAGGTTGCGCTGAAGGGTTTGCAGATGGCGCAAGCCGACGCGGAGCGCAATGCGCTCGACCAGGAACGGCTCACGAAGATTCGAGACGCCGTCAGCGAATTTGCAGCGGATCTTGCCGAACAGGACGACCGGCCCCCCGCGAAGAGCAATTCAACCAAAGATGTTGAAGCCTCATCCGCGGTTGAAGGCATTGCGGAGAATGCGGCCAACGAACACCTGCCTTACCTCCGCAAAGAGACTCTCCCGCCGGACTGGCAGGGCGAACACCCCGTCCTCTGCGTGGCCGGACGCACGCTGATCGATGAGGCGGCCGCGATCATGCTGGCCCAGCTTTCGACCGAGCACGGGCTCGCCGCGCGGGTCGAAGGCGCGGCATCGCTTTCCACGACCAATGTCTTTCGTCTGGATACGACGGGCGTTGCGATGGTCTGCCTGGTCTATCTGGATGCCCACGCTGCGGCACACATGCGGTACTCCATGCGGCGTCTGAGACGGAAACTGCCGAAGGCAACCATCATCCTGGGCTGCTGGGTCAAAGACGTTGACCCGGCTGCCCTGGAATCGCTGCGGGAAGGCGCCAAGGCTGATCTCGTTGCAACGAGCATCGGCGAGGCCGTCAGGCTGTGCATCGATGCGACGGGGGTAACGGAACAGCAGCGTGAAGCCCCCGGGCAGGATGGAACCACAATTGCTGCGGCATGACATCTCCATCGCAACTTTGGAAGCGTTTCTCGTCGCTCTATAGCCCCGTACGCTGAACCAAGAATGCCAGGGTCATCACTGCGAGCTAAATCATGAAGCGTCCCTGGACGCTGCTGGGCTGCAAAGGTCGTTCTCTTGCGCCCGCCACAACCGGACGCGCTTCAAATTCAGCCTCTGCAGAGCACAATCCACGGGCCGCTCAGCCCCTCCATACTACGCCGTCCGCAACACCGGCGCCGGCGGCTGCGACGGCCTGACGAGCGCGAACGCGACCTGCACGATGCCCCCTGCCAAGCCCAGCGCCACGCCGATGCGCCAGGCCATGGTGTAGGAGCCGAGCGCGTCGTAGAGCACCCCGCCTCCGTAGGCACCGAGGAAGCTGCCGATCTGGTGGCTCATGAAGGCGAGGCCCTGGATCATCGCCTGCCAGCGCAGGCCGAACATCTCGGCGACGGCGCCTGCGACCAGCGGGCCGACGCCCATCCAGAGGAAGCCCATGATGGCGCCGAACAGCAGCGTCGAGAACGGCGTTGCCGGCAGCATGAAGTACCAGGCGAGCGCCAGCGAGCGCAGGATGTAGATGCCGCCCAGAAGCGCCAGCTTGTTCCAGCGCTCGCCGGCCCAGCCGAAGAACAGCGAGCCCAGCACGTTGAAGCCGCCGATCATGCCGAGCGTCTGCGCGCTCAGCATCGGATCGAGGCCGCAGATCGCCAGATACGACGGCAGATGCGTGGTGAGGAACACCAGCTGCATGCCGCAGACGAGATAGGCGCACGTCATGACCACGAAGGAGGCGTTCCCGAACGCCGCCCTGGTCACCGACGCGGCGGTAGCATCGCCAATGTCGTCGGCGGCGGGCTTGGGCAGCGGGACCTGATCGACACGGCCGGCATACCAGGCCGCGGGAATCATCAGCACCGACATGACGACGAAACCGGCAAGGCCGATGCGCCAGCCAAAACCCTCGTTGAGCATCTGTCCGATCGGCGCCGACAGCAGCGCGCCGAGCGAGCCCGCGCCGGAGACGATGCCGAGCACGGTGGAGCGCACCGTTGCAGGGACAGCGCGCGCCGCCACCGACATCGCGATCGCGGCCGCCGTGCAGGCCAGCGACGTTCCGATCAGCACGCCGGCGCCGATCATGATGCTGACCAGCCCGTTCGCGGTCGCCATCAGAACGAGGCCGACGATGTACATCAGCGATCCCACGATCATGATCGGACGGAAGCCGTAGCGCACCGTCATCGCGCCGGCGAGCGGCTGGAGAAAGCCCCAGGCGAGGTTCTGCACCGCCAGCGCCAGTGTGAAGTCCGAAATCGAAAGGTGAATGTCGTGCGTCAGCGGCTGCATGAAGATGCCGAGGCTCTGCCGCAGCCCCATGCTCAGCGTCAGCATGATCGAGGCGCCGATCAGGATGGGCAATGTTGGACGCAGGACCTGCAGCAGGGGCATTTTCTTCTCCCTTTTGGGCACGGCGCAATTGCCGTCGTCCGCTTTTGCCGTTGATTTTGGTTACACAGACCTGTTTACTTAGGCTATGGATGGCTGGTGCTGTCAAGCGAACTGGACGCGCGCTACCGCATGGCTCCTCCGCCCGCCCCACAGACGATGAAAGAGCGGATCCTTCAGACCGCCGACAAGCTGTTCTATCTGCAAGGCATTCGCGCGATCGGCGTCGACACCATCGCGGCCGAGATCGGCATCTCCAAACGCACGCTCTACAACCACTTCCCCTCCAAGGACGCGCTGATCGCAGCTTATCTGCAGCGCCGCTTCGTGCACGCGTCCCCTTCGGACAAGCCGCCGGCCGAGCAGATCCTCGCCACCTTCGATTCGCTGGAGCGGCGCTTTGCGGCCAGGGATTTTCGCGGCTGCCCGTTCGTGAACGCGGTCGCCGAGCTTGGTCCTGCCGACCGCGCCGTGAAGAAGATCGCGGTGGCCTTCAAGGAAAGCCGCCGCCTCTGGTTTCGCGACCGCCTGACCGAGCTCGGTGTGCGGGACGCGGAGGCGCTCGCAACGCAGTTGGTGCTCTTGGTCGACGGCTCCATTGCGCAGGACCTGGTGCGCGACGATCCGGCGATGGCGCGTGCCGCGAAGGAAGCGGCGAAGGTCTTGTTGCGGAATGCGGGGGTGGATGTGATGGCAAAGGGACGCAAGCCCGCGCCACAATGATCACCGTCATCCCGGACAAGCGCAGCGAAGCGAAGCGCAGATCCTGGATCCATAACCACAGAAAGCAATTTGACGAAGACTCGTAGTTGCCAGCTCGCGCGGCAAACTTCTCCCTGGGGTTATGGGTCCCCGCCTGCGCGGGGACGACGACGGAGAATGTGGCGAGACATTCATCTCACGCCCAGGTCCTGCCAATGCTTCTGTTTTGCCCGACGCGTCAAACCGGCCCGATCACCCCGTCAGCGGTTTTCGAACTCGCATAACCCATTGATCCGACTAGCGCCGGCTACTGTGCATGGGGTTGTTTTCGCGAATTCGCGGGGGCGCCCTTACGCCGCCTGCGACACGACGCGATTGCGGCCGTCGTGCTTGGCGCGATAGAGCGCGGTGTCGGCACGCTTGAGCACGTCGCCTACCGCCTCGCCCTTCTGCTCCAGCGTGGTCAGGCCGATCGAGATCGTGACCTCGATGCGCTTGGCACCCTTGTGGATCGCGAACGGCTCTCCTGCGATCGAGCGGCGCAGGCGCTCGGCGACCATGCCGGCGACGTGGAGATCGGTCTCGGGCATCACGATGACGAACTCCTCGCCGCCGTAGCGGCAGGCCAGATCAATGCCGCGGATCGACTTGCGGACCCGCACCGCGAACTCGCGCAGCACGTCGTCGCCGGCGTCGTGGCCGAAATTGTCGTTGATCGACTTGAAGAAGTCGATGTCCAGGATCATCAGCGCCAGCGGCTTGCCGCGGGTCGCGGCCTGCTCGGCGAGCGTCGCCAGATGGCTCTCCATGTAGCGGCGATTGTGCAGGCCGGTGAGCGCATCGGTGATCGCCATCTCGATCGAGTTCTGCACGTTGTCGCGCAAATGATCGGTGTAGCGGCGGCGGCGGATCTGGGTGCGGGCGCGCGCCAACAGCTCGATCTTGTCGATGGGACGCAGCAGGTAGTCGTTGACGCCGATCTCGAGGCCGCGGAGCAGCCGCGTCGAGTTCTCGGGGTCGGCGATCGCCAGGATCGGCACGTGCCGCGTCCGCTCCAGCGAGCGCGCCTGGCTGCAGAGCCTGAGGCCGTCGAAATTGTTGAGGTCGAGCGAGACGATCAGCAGGTCGTAACTGCCCTCGGCAGCGTGGAACAGCGCCTCCGTCGGGTTCGGCTCGACGTCGATGGTGTGCTCGGCGGCAAGGATCGTCGCCAGCCGCTCGTAGGAGGACTGACGGTCGTCGACCAGCAGGATGCGGCCGCCCTTGCCGGTGTCGGCCACGGCGCTGCGCTCGGGCGCCTGCATGCCGATCTCGAGCGAGGTGATGGCGCGCATGCGCAGTTCGTCCGTCATCATCTTCAGCCGCGTCAGCGAGCGCACGCGCGCGATCAGCACGACATCGGAGACGGGTTTGGTCAGGAAATCATCGGCGCCAGCCTCCAGCCCGCGATTGCGGTCGGCCGGGCTGTCGAGCGCCGTCACCATGACGACGGGAATGTGGTGCGTCGCCGGATCCGTCTTGAGGCGGCGGCAAACTTCGAAACCGTCCATGTCAGGCATCATCACGTCGAGCAGGATGATGTCGCATTCGGCGCGGCGGCTGATCGCCAGCGCCTCGGTGCCGTTCGAGGCGGTCATCACGTCGAAATATTCGGCGGACAGGCGGGCTTCGAGGAGTTTGACGTTGGCAGGAACGTCATCGACAACCAGGATACGCGCGGACACTGTGAACT
This sequence comes from Bradyrhizobium sp. SHOUNA76, assembly GCF_023006445.1. Classification (NCBI taxonomy): domain Bacteria; kingdom Pseudomonadati; phylum Pseudomonadota; class Alphaproteobacteria; order Hyphomicrobiales; family Nitrobacteraceae; genus Bradyrhizobium; species Bradyrhizobium sp. SHOUNA76. The sequence continues at coordinate 10,816 of NZ_JALBHA010000039.1, read as the reverse complement.
CACTTCCTATCCGATAAAACGCCGGACCGTCTCGATGAATTTGCCGACCGAGATCGGCTTGGACAAATAAGCCTCGCAGCCGCCCTCGCGGATGCGCTCTTCGTCGCCCTTCATCGCGAACGCCGTGACCGCGACGACGGGAATGGCGCGCAGCTCCGGATCGTCCTTGATCCAGCGCGTCACCTCGAGGCCGGAGACCTGCGGCAATTGGATATCCATCAGCACGAGGTCGGGCCGCGTCTTGCGAACGAGGTCGAGCGCCTCGTAGCCGTTGCTGGTGCCGGAGGTCTGATAGCCATGCGCCTCCAACAGGTCGCGGAAGAGCTTCATGTTGAGCTCGTTGTCTTCCACGATCAGGACGGTCTTAGCCATCCCGCCCTCCTGATGGGTCCGCAGACCGGTACATGTGACGCCTCAGACGCCGCTTTCCGGCGTTTCGAAAACTGGATTCAAACTAGCCTCAGATTCGCTTGAGTTTCGTTAAACCCGAGGGTCGACTTTCTGCGATGTGGTTTCCAGTTGCTTGCCTGGGGTCGGAAGACTCACGGACGAGACTCGGGCATGATGATTCCAAATTAGAGACCGAAAGTTAACGGAAAGGCAAACCGTCCCCTTGAAAAAGCCTGTTCACAACCCCCGCGAAGTCGCTGAAATCATTGCGATTCAGGCACTGTCCTTCGTCGCGAGCGAGCCCGAGCGGCTGGGCCTGTTCCTGGCTGAGACAGGGGTCGGTCCAGAGACCCTGCGTAATGCTGCCACGGATCCCAATTTCCTGCTCAGCGTGCTCGATTTCGTGCTGCGTGATGACGCCACTGTGAAGGCCTTTGCCAGCTCCGCGGAACTGCACCCGACCAACGTTGCCGCAGCGCGGCAGGTCCTCGGCGACGCGCTCGGCGACCCCTCCTGGGAGCGCGACGTGCCGTGACCAGCTCCGACCCGGCCGGGCCCCGCTGCTTCTGCCGGGATTGTCTGGTCGATCTGGACATGGGCGTGCGGCGCTGCTCGGCCTGTGGTTCCCCTCGCCTCGTCCGCCACCGGGCGCTGTCGACGCTGAACATCGCGCATATCGACTGCGACGCTTTCTACGCGACCGTCGAGAAGCGGGATAACCCCGATATTGCCGACAAGCCCGTCATCATCGGCGGCGGCAAGCGCGGCGTGGTGTCGGCTGCCTGCTACATCGCCCGCACCTATGGCGTGCGCTCCGCCATGCCGATGTTCAAGGCACTCGAAGCCTGCCCGCATGCGACCGTGATCCCGCCCGACATGGCGAAGTATGTTCGCGTCGGCCGCGAGGTGCGCCAGGCCATGCAGGCCCTGACGCCGCTGGTCGAGCCGCTCTCGATCGACGAGGCTTTCCTCGATCTCTCCGGCACCGAACGGGTGCACGGCATGATCCCGGCCAAGGTGCTGGCGCGCTTTGCCCGCGACGTCGAGCGCGACATCGGCATCTCCGTCTCCGTCGGCCTGTCCCGCAACAAGTTTTTGGCCAAGATCGCGTCCGACCTCGACAAGCCGCGCGGCTTTGCCGCGCTCGACCAGGAGGAAGCGCGCGCGATGCTCGCGGACAAGCCGGTTGGCTTCATCTTCGGCGTCGGCCCCGCCACGCAGGAGCGGCTCGTGCAGCGCGGCTTTCGCATCATCGCCGACCTGCAGAAGGCCGACGAGATCGAGATGATGCGGCAATTTCCGAGCGATGGCCGCCGGCTGTGGCGGCTCGCACGCGGCATCGACGACCGCCGCGTCGAGCCTGATCGGGGCGCCAAGACGATTTCCAGCGAAACCACCTTCGAGACCGACATCCGCGATTTCGCGGCGCTGGAGAAGATCTTGTGGCGGCTGTGCGAAAAGACGTCGTCGCGCCTCAAGAGCAGCGAGCTCGCCGGCTCGACCGTGACGCTGAAGCTGAAGACCGCCGATTTTCGCCAGCGCACCCGCTCGCAGTCCATCGCCGCGCCGACGCAGCTCGCCGCGAAGATCTTCTCGATCTGCCGCGAGATGCTGGCCAAGGAAATCGACGGCACCGCCTTCCGCCTGATGGGCGCCGGCGTCAGCGCGCTGCGCGAGGGATCGGCGATCGACGACACCGACATGCTCGACCGCCGCGCCGCCCACGCCGAGCGCGCGGTGGACAGCCTGCGCAAGAAGTTCGGCAGCGCCGCCGTGATCCGCGGCATTGCCTATGAGCGGCCGAAGGCGCAGGAGTGATCGAGCCCTGCTCAACTCAGTCGCGTTCGAATATCCGCGCCCCCGGATAGACGCGCCGGGCATACTGAACCACCAGCTGCCGATCCTGTGTCTCCAGGAACGGAGTACGGATCTGACAAGATCCGACGATGAGGTGCCACAGGCCGTTGAGCTTTCGAATGACCACGTTCATTTGAGCTTCCTCGCAGTGACCCGAGTGGACTCAAATTGTAAGAATCTCCCGCCGTCGCTCAATTGTACCAGCGTAAGCTCGGCGTATGAGAAGGATTGGAGGAGATATACAAAGGTATGTTGGACGTGGTTTCCACAGCCGCCGGCGCCGACAGCTTCGCGAAGGCGCTTCTCCTCGTCCGGAGGCTCGCACCGTGACAGGCGAACGCGATCTCGACGCGCTGCTGAAAGATATGAAGCCGGAGATGATGAACGGCACTTTCGTGTTTTGCACGCTTGCGCCGGGCGTGAACCTTCCAGCCACGATCAGTCCGATGCTGACATTCCGCGAACGCGAAGGTACGACGCTGGTGCTAATGCACGAGGAGGCCGAACGTGCCGGACTGCGCCATGAATTTCCATCGCGCCTGATCACTCTGACGGTTCGCTCCGCGCTCGATGCGGTGGGCTTCCTGGCCGCCATCACGGCGCGTCTGGCCGAAGCCGGCATCAGCGTGAACGCCGTCTCGGCCTTCCACCACGATCATCTCTTCGTGCCTGCCGACCTGGCCGACGAGGCGCTGGCTCTCCTGCGGGAGATGTCCAAAGCAACGTAGGATGGGTAGAGCGAAGCGAAACCCATCAAGCTCTTTCCGCGCAACAGGTGCGATGGGTTTCGCAAGTGCTCTACCCATCCTACGGTCACTCAATCCGCGACGGCCACCGCCTCGATCTCGATCATCCATTCCGGCGCGGCGAGTGCGGAGACGCCGACGAGCGTAGAGGCCGGCGGCTCCATGCCTTCGAAGAAGGCGGAGCGAGCCTTGCCGATGATGGGGCGCAGCTCCGGCTTGTAGTTCACGACGAAGGTCGTGATCTTGACGATGTTGGAATAGCTCGCCCCCGCCGCCTTCAGCGCGTGCCCGAGATTCTGCATCACCTGCGTCGTCTGCGCGGCAATATCGCCCTCGCCGACGATCCGCCCCTCCTCGTCCACCGACACCTGGCCGGAGATGTAGATAGTCCGCGCGCCGGTCGCTGTTACGACGTGGGAGTAAGCGGGGTTGTGATGCAGGCCGCTGGGGCGGAGATGATCGAGCTTGGGCATGGCTGGCTCCCTTGGGTTTTTGCTTGGGCGGGAGCGTAGCTGGAGAGCGCGCTGAGAGCTAGATGCGGCGACGAGCACCCCTCATGCCCCGTCATCCTGAGGTGCTCACCACGCGACGCAAAGCGGCGCGTGGTGAGCCTCGAAGGATGCACGGCCCCGGTGCAGCCGGGCCGTCGCCCTTCGAGGGCCGCTGAAGAAGCGGCCACCTCAGGGTGACGGTGATGGAATGGAGCGTCGCGTGGGCTGCAAACGCCCTCAATTGCAGGGCTTGCTGTCCTTGACGTCGAACTTGCCCATCGCGCCGGAAATGACAAAGTCGTTGTAATCGAGCACGAGCTGGCGCGAGACGCCATTTTCGTAGAGCTCGAACGCCATCGCGTAGACCGGCGTCTGCTCGCCTTCCTTCCGCTGGGCCTCGCGGTCGAAATAGCTGACGGTGACGGGCCAGCGCTTGAGCGACTTCATGTGCTCGTCCGCGGTCGACGGATCGGCGGAGGTGGCGCGGTCGGCGGGGATCGGCTGGCCGATCACGGTCAGCGTGTTGTAGACCTTCTGGCCGTCGTCAGAGCCGTCATAGACGGAGAGCTCGAGCAGCGACTTGCCGTCCCTGGCGGCCGCGATGATGCGCTGGATCTGCTCGGTCGGGAACACGATCTTGCCGTCGAGCGTGAAGCTCTTCGGGGCCGGCAGCTTCAGCTTGACGTTGATGTGGTCGCCGTCACGCTCGGCCGAGCCGTCGACCCGGCCGGCATCCGCCTCGTTCATGCGCGTCTCGATCTTGAAGCGGTAGCTTTTGCCCGCAGCGTCCTCCCAGGAATTGGAGCGGAGGTCGCTGAGCGTGACCTTGCCCTCGCCGCTGTCGAGCTCGGAGACCTGGCGGAATTCGGAGGTGTAGCCCTCGCACGAGCTTCCGGTGAAGTTGTAGAGGATACGGCCACGCGCGCTGTTGACGGAGTTGGAGCGCGATTTCACCAGGCTGAGGTCATAGAGCGCTTGATGCGCCAGAAACGGACCGTTGGCGGCCTGTGCCCCGCCGCCGGGACCGAAAGCGGCCGCCGCGAGCGCCATCACACCGAGCGAAGTCCGGAAAAGGTGCACCATGTCTATTCCTTGGGGATGCGTCCTTGGGAAGCGCAGATTCGACATTTTAATGACCGTTCCATTGCGTCGCAACTGAGGCCGTTTCACGTAAAGTTGCGGCCCTTGCGTTGAACCTGCTGCTAGGCCTCAACAAATGCAGCCCCTTCCGGTTGCTTGCATGTGGCGGCCCGATGGGCGAAACAGGGCGCGCCCGGCCGCCTGCGGACGCGCCGGGGCGAATGATTTCTGGACAACGAGGTCGGACATGGCGGGCACGGTCGAGCAGAAGCTGGCGGAACAGGGCATCAAGCTGCACGAGGCTCCCACTCCCGTCGCCAATTACGTCCCGTTCGTGCGCACCGGTAATCTGTTGTTCGTCTCCGGCCAGGTCTGCTTCGACCCCGCCGGCAAGCTGATCGCCAAGGGCAAGCTGGGCGCCGGCGTCTCCATCGAGGACGGCGCTGCGGCGGCGCGCGGCTGCGCGGTGAACCTGCTGGCCCAGGTCAAGGCGGCGCTGGGCGACCTCGACAAGGTCGTGCGCGTGGTCCGCCTCGGCGGCTTCATCAACTCGGCGCCGGACTTCCTGGACGGGCCGAAGGTCCTGAACGGCGCCTCGGACCTGATGGTCGCCGCCTTCGGTGACAAGGGCCGCCATGCCCGTACCACGGTCGGCGTCGCCTCGCTGCCTGCCGATGCGGCGGTCGAGGTCGACGGCGTGTTCGAGGTCGCCTGACGCGCATGCGCGCTCCGGATTGGCTGACAGCCCGGCCGGTCGCCCATCGCGGCCTGCACGACATTTCGCGCGGCATTGTCGAAAACATGCCGGGCGCAGTGCAAGCTGCGATCGCGGGCAATTTCTCGATCGAGGTCGATATCCAGCTCTCCGCCGATGGCGAGGCCATGGTGCATCACGACCACGCGCTTGGCCGCCTCACCGAGGCGACCGGCGAGGTGGTCGAAAGGACCGCGGCGGAGTTGAAGGCGATCAAGTTCAAGGACACGCCTGAGCAGATGATGTCGCTCAGCGACCTCTGCGCGCTCGTCGCCGGCCGCGTCCCGCTGGTGATCGAGGTGAAGAGCCATTTCGGCGGCGACCGCAAGCTGGTGAAGCGGATGGCGGAGGTGCTGGAATCCTACGACGGGCCAGCCGTCGGCATGTCCTTCGATCCCGACCAGGTGCTGGCGCTGCGCGAGCTGTTGCCCTCCCGTCCGCGCGGCATCGTCGCGCAGCGGACCTATGAGGACGACTACTGGGCCAAGCTGAGCCAGGAGCAGCGCGACAGCATGCTGTACCTGCGCCACGGCTTTCAGACCCAGCCCCACTTCGTCGCTTTTCGGGTCGACGACCTCCCGGCCCCCGCCCCCTGGATCGCCCGCAACCTATTCGGCTGCGCCCTGCTCGGCTGGACCGTCCGCACACCCGAGCAGCGGACGCGGGTCGGGCAGCATGCGGACCAGATGATTTTTGAAGGGTTTGTGCCGTAATCCTCGCTCGTGTCCCGGACGCGCTGCAACGCTACAGCGTTGCTGCGCAGAGCCTGGACCCATCTCTCCGCAAGCGTGCTGCCACATGGGCCCCGGCTCTGCAGCGCACCGCTGAAGGAGCGCTGCGCTGCGTCCGGGGCACGATCGAGCCACGTCCCGCCCCCTTGAAGTCGCTGCTGCAATGCACGATCTTGGGCGGGATGGCATCACCTGAAATCACGCTCGAGGCCGTACCTTCGATTGGCAACGTGTCACCGGAGGATTGGGACGCCTGCGCCAACCCCGGCAAGGCCACTCACGAAAAGGCCTGCAACGGACATGGGCCGGGAGCCTCATCCGGACTTCCAGGCGATTCCCTCGGCCTCTTAGAACCTGCTTATAACCCATTCGTCTCGCACGCATTTCTCTCTGCCGTCGAGACATCGGGTTCGGCGACCATCCGCACCGGCTGGGGCTCGCGGCACCTCGTGGCCAAGCTCGATGGCCGCGTCGCCGGCGTCGTGCCCTGCTATCTGAAATCGCATTCCCAAGGCGAGTACGTCTTCGACCGCGGCTGGGCGGACGCCTATGAGCGCGCCGGCGGGCGCTACTATCCGAAGCTCCAGGTCTCGGTTCCCTTCACCCCGGCAACCGGGCCGCGGCTGCTGGTCCGCGACGGCGTCGATCGCGAACGCATCATGGAGGCGCTGGCGAGTGGGCTGGTGGCGCTGTGCGGCGTCAGCAAGGCCTCCTCCGTCCATGTCACGTTCGCGCAGGAGGCCGAGTGGAAGCTGCTCGGCGAGCACGGCTTCCTTCAGCGCACCGATCAGCAGTTCCACTGGCACAATGAGGGCTTTGCGAGCTTCGACGATTTCCTGGCGACGCTGAACTCGCGCCACCGCAAATCGATCAAGCGCGAGCGGCGCGATGCGCTCGCCGCCGGGATCACCATCCACTGGCTCACGGGCAAGGATATCACTGAGGACGCCTGGGATGCTTTCTTCATGTTCTACATGGAGACCGGCTCGCGCAAATGGGGCCGCCCTTATCTGACGCGCGAGTTCTTCTCGCTGATCGGCGAGACCATGAGCCAGGACGTGCTGCTGGTGATGGCCCGCCGCAACGATCGCTGGATCGCAGGCGCGATCAACTTCATCGGCTCGGACACGCTGTTCGGTCGCAACTGGGGCGCGGTCGAGCATCATCCCTTCCTGCATTTCGAGGTCTGCTACTATCAGGCGATCGATTTCGCGATCAACCGCGGCCTGAAGCATGTCGAGGCCGGCGCGCAAGGTGAGCACAAGATCGCGCGCGGCTACCTGCCGCGCACCACCCATTCCGCCCACTTCATCGCCGATCCCGGTCTGCGCCGCGCCATCGACGATTATCTCAAACGCGAGCGCGCCTATGTCGCGGAAGCCGGACGGGAGCTTGCCGAGCTCGGCCCGTTCCGCAAAGGCGTCGACGAGGCGCCTTGACGGTTTGCCGTGGCTGGTGACAGTAAGCGCAAAATTCGAGGAGCCGCCGTATGACCGCCTACGACACCAACAACATCTTCGCAAAGATCCTGCGCGGCGAGCTGCCTTGCTCCAAGGTGTACGAGGACGAGCACGTCTTCGCGTTCCTCGACATCATGCCGCGCGTGCCTGGCCATACATTGGTGATCCCGAAGGCCCCTGCCCGCAACATCCTCGACATCAAGCCCGACGACTACGCCCATGTCGCCCGTGGCGCGCACAAGATCGCAGCCGCCGCGATGAAGGCGTTCAACGCCGACGGCATCACCGTGCAGCAATTCAACGAGCCCGCCGGCGGACAGGTGGTGTTTCACCTGCACATGCACGTGATGCCGCGCCACGACGGCGTGGCGATGTTGCCGCCCGCCAGCCGCAAGGAAGACGCCAAGGTGCTGGAAGAGCACGCGGCGAAGCTGATCGCGGCGCTGAAGGCAGGCTAGCGCCGCACACTCCGTCATTGCGAGGAGCCCGCGACAAAATTGCGAAGCAATTTTGCGCCGATGCGACGAAGCAATCCAGACTGTCTCTGAGGAAACAGTCTGGATTGGTTCGCTTCGCTCGCAATGACGGCGGCGAGAGCGCCCTCACTCCGTCTCGAAATCGCCCTTCTGCGGCGCGGCCAGAGGCGTGAACTCGCAACGATCCGGCTTGATGTCGATCAGCGGCGTATTGTCGAGGCAGTCGAGCCCGCGCACCAGGATCGCATTGCCCTCGATCCCGACCAGCTTCACGATCGAGGTACCGATCGGATTGGGCCGGACCGGCGAGCGCAGCGAAAAGGTGCCGCGGGTTTTCTCGTTGTTCTTCGGGCTTTGCAGGATGATGTCGCGGCGCGACTGGTCAAGCCAGTAGAGCACTTCGAGATTGCTGTAGAAATCGACGCCTTTGATCGCCGGTACGAACGGCTCGAAGATCTCGAGGCGGCACACCGGACCATCCTGACGTCCCTGCCGCGGCGTCTCCAGCCGCGACGCCCAGGGCGTGCGGATACGGCCGATGAAGACGAGGCCGGCATCTTGCGTCGGCGGCAGCTCGATGGCGACCTCGCCCTCGCGGAGCTCCTGTTCGCGAACCATATTTCCTGTTCCTTAGCTGTTCGCCGGCGGTTTTAGCCCAACCACCACTTGCCGGCCAGCATGAAGACTTCGCCGGTGACCACGCCCGCAAAGATCGAGCGACGGGCCAGCAGGAAGGCGACGAGGCCGGCCGCCACCGCGCCGTAGCGCAGCACATCCGGCACGCTGGCGAGCGCGCCCGGCGGCTCAACCACGATCTGCGCGATGACGCCGGCGAGGATCGCGGTCGCAACCGCCCGCACCCAGACAAGTAGTTCGGAGCCTTCGTCGATGCCGCCGCCGAACCACAGGCCCAGCATGCGCCATATCTGGTTGGGAAAGACGCCGGCGACGAACAGCACCGCCAGCGCATGCCAGTCGCCGATCGCCTGCGCAAAGCTCATGCGCGCACCTGTCGCCACCAATGCACGCCATAGGCGATCGTGCCGGCCACCACCCCACTGACCAGGATATCGACGCCGGAGTTCATCTTCGCGGCCAGCGGATACAGCAATATGCCGAGCACGAGCGCGACGACATCGGCGACCTCGCGGCTGTTGCGCGCGGTCGAGAACAGGAAGGACAGCGGCGTCAGCAGCAGGATCGCCGCTCCAAGCGTCTGCGTCAGATTGGCGGCGAGGAAATAGCCGACCGCGTTGGCGACGAGGCACACCGAGACGAGGCCACAGCCGAGCCCGTGAACGAAGGCGATCCGCCGCTCACGCGGCACTTGCGGCAGGAAGCGGTGGCATTCGACCCACAGCGTCACCGCGGTGAGGTGCGCGGCAAAGATCAGCTCGCGCCGCTTGGTCGTCGGCGTGCGCATCAGCGGCAGCACCGAGACCACCATCGGAAACAGACGGATCGCGCTGACCGTGACTGCAATCGCCGACTGAATGATGGTGGCGCCGGAGCCGAGCGTGGTGATCAGGATGATCTGCGCCGGCCCCGCCCAGACGAACAGCGTCGAGCAGAGCGCCCAGGCCAGGCTGAAATGGGAGTCATGGGCGAGTGCGCCGATGCCGAGATAGGTCACGAACAGCACGATGGTGAGGATCGTCTGCGTGATCGAGCGCAGCCCCCAGCCGAAGGCAAGCCAGGGACTTTGCCATTGAGGAGAATCGAGCGGAGGAAGCGCCACGGGAGGTTTGGCCGGTGAGGAATCGTGCCCGCATAACGGGGGATGTCGCGGCACACGTCAAGGAAGCGGGCGGCGGGGCTGGCATGCAGGCCGCCCCAATCACAGGCCGTCATTCCGGGGCGCCGCGCAGGCGGCGAACCCCGGAATCCATAACCACGATCGTGTGTATGGATTCCGGGCTGGCGCCCAAGGGGGCGCGCCCCGAAATGACGGCGCGTGTAGGCGACGCCCTACCCACTCACGCCCTGTTCCTCAGCACGAAGCAGGCACCACCGGCCTTGCGGATGCGGTTGCAGAGATCATCCGCTTCGCCGCGCGTGTCGGCGCCGATGCGTACCTGGTAGAACGCGCGCGTGCCGCGGCTGCGCATCACGGATGACAGCAGGCTCGGATCGCGCTCGCCAATCACCGTGCTGAGCCGCGTCACGGCGCGGGAGTACATCGCCAGCGCCCTGTTGCGGTCGAAGCCGGCGGCGAGCTGGACGCCCCATGCCTTTGCGGCCGCAAGCTCCACATGCTGCTCGAGCTCGGCGACGAAGGCATTCGGCGCGCGTTTGAGCAGCGCCATCAGATCACGGCAGCTGGTCGGCGGCGAACTCGGCGGGCCCTTGCCGGTCGCTCCCGCCTTGGCCCAGGCATCGACGCTCGTGCCGGTGATGGCGAAGACGTAGTTGCGGGTCTGCTCCGGCATCGACCCGGTGCCGGCGAGCCATTCCTGCACGCGCCGCGGACCGGCATTGTAAGCCGCCGCGGCAAGGCCGAGATTGCCGAACTGGCTGCGCAGCTCGCTCAAGAACTCCGCCGACTTCGGCAATGCCTGCACCGGATTGAACGGATTGAGCAGCCCGCGCTCGCTGGCGGTGCCCGGCATGAACTGCGCGATCCCCTGTGCGTGCTCGCCGCTGCGCGTCGTGGGGCCCACCGCATCGGCTTGAAAGCGGCTCTCCTGCCAGATCACCCGGGCGAAGAATTCCAGCGGAAGATTGGCATCGCGCGCGGCCGCCTCCACGATCAGGCAGATCGACTCCCGCGTATCGCTCTCGCGCGCGTCAGCCGGCTTCTCCGCCGGCTTCGCGGGCTCCTCCGCCTTCGG
>NZ_JALBHA010000399.1:0-6226 GCF_023006445.1 Bradyrhizobium sp. SHOUNA76 | reverse complement strand
GACGGCACTGTGCTGGTCGGCGGGAGCGGCCAGCACGGTGCCCGCGCTGTCGACCAGCACGGCGGTGATGCCGGCGCGGCCACCCAGATTGCTCATCACCTTCGACATCCAGTCGAGATTGACGGTGGCGAGCACGACGGCATCGGGCACGCCGCTGAAGGCGGACACCGGATAGACCGCCATCACGGTCGGCGTCGGCACCGGCCGCGACAGGATGAAATCACTCAGCACGAAGCGGCCGGTTTCCTGTGCCTGCTGGAAGTACGGCCGGTCACTGAGATCGAGGCCAACATACATGTTGTTGGTGGCGCATTGAATGCGTCCGTCCTGGCCGGCGATCAAAAGCGTGCGGATCCAGGGCAGGTTCGACGGCAGACTCGCGCGCAGCACATCGCAGCTCTTGCTGATGCCGCCGGCGGAGGCGCGGATGAAGGCTTCCGATTTCAGGATGGTCTCGACCGACGAGATCACCTCGCGCTGTGCATCGGCGCTGTGCCTTGCGACGGTGGTGAATTCGACCGTGGCCTGCGCGATCTGCCGGGCGCGGGTGTCTTCGAGCGAACGGATGCGCTCGAGCATCAAGGGCGCCACCAGAATCACCGCAAGCAACGCGAGCCGCGCCCGGATTCCGAGAACCTGCTTGAGTTTCGCTCGTTTGCGGTTGAGACTGATGCTTCTCATCTTCGCTACCCACCCCGCGGGCCAAGGTAAAGCGAAGGGTTCAAAAACTCTTGCTTGAACTCGGTAAAATTGGACTTACCTCCGGTTACGAGCACAACCAAACGACGTCATGACAGAAGCCAATGCTGCGCCGGTAACCGGCCATTCACCAAACGCGCTCGCCGCGGTCGAAGCCGAAATCTCCCGCGCCTGCACGGATGCGCGACGCGATCGCGCCTCCGTGACGCTGATCGCGGTGTCCAAGACTTTCGCCGCGGATGCCATCACGCCGGTCATCGGCGCCGGACAGCGCGTATTCGGCGAGAATCGGGTGCAGGAGGCCAAAAGCAAGTGGCCCGTGTTAACGTCTGTTTACTCCGGCATCGCGCTGCATCTGATCGGACCACTGCAATCCAACAAGGCGAAGGAGGCGGTCGCACTGTTCGACGCCATCCATTCGGTCGACCGTCCGAGCATTTGCCAAGCGTTAGCCAAGGAAATCGAATCCCAGAACAAGCACCCGCAGCTCTTCGTCCAGATCAACACCGGCGAGGAGCCGCAGAAGGCCGGCGTGCCGCCCGGCGAGGCCGACGCCTTCCTCGCCAGCTGCCGCGACAGCTACGGGCTGACGATCTCCGGGTTGATGTGCATCCCGCCGGTCGACGAGCCGCCGGCGGCGCATTTCGCGCTGACCGCCAAGATCGCCGCGCGCAATGGATTGACGAATCTCTCGATGGGCATGAGCGCGGATTTTGCGACGGCGATCATGCTCGGTGCCACCCATGTGCGGGTGGGCAGCGCGATCTTCGGGCACAGGTAGGAGCCGTCAGCGACGGCGCCCGCCCTGCACGAACTCTCAAATTCGTCATTGCGAGCGTAGCGAAGCAATCCAGGATCTTTCCGCGGAGGGATTCCGGATTGCTTCGTCGCAAGGGCTCCTCGCAATGACGGCCGAGGGGACTGCCTATACAAACCCCACCGACACCTTGCCCAGCACCCCGAAATCCACTGCAAAATGATCACCGGCCTGGATCGGCAGCGGCGGATGGCACGTGCCTGTGGTCACGACCTCCCCTGCCCGCAAGGTGATGCCGAGCCCGCGCAGCTCGTTGGCAAGCCAGGCGAGCGCGGCGCGGGGATCGCCGAGCACGTTCTTGCCGTGGCCGAGATAGCGCTGGCCGCGCAGCGTGATCACTGGCCGCTCCTCGACGAGATCCATCGCCCGCCAGTTCGCGGACGTCGCCGCGCCCAGCACGAACAGGTGCGCGCAGGCATTGTCGGCGATCAGCTGCGCCTCACCGGCGCTGGCGAAATCGGCAAAGCGCGAATCCGGAATCTCGATCGCGGGATGGAAACTGTCGACGGCGGCCAGCACCTCCTCGACCGTGTACGGCGCTGCGCGCGGCGGCAGATCGCGCCCCATGCGGAAGGCGAACTCAGGCTCGCCGACGCGCATCTCGTTGCCCTTCATCGCGGCGCTACCGCCGTCCGCGATCACGGTGTCGCTCATGATGCGGCCGGCCAGCGGCCCGGTGACGTTGATGTGCGTCTGTCCTGATACGCTGGTGGCCGCGATCTTCCAGCCGAATAATTTTCCAAACGACTGGGTTTCGAGCACAGCCTGGACGGCATAGCCCTCCGTGCGGCTCTGCGGCCGCAACCGCGCCTCCAGCGCGTCAAGCTTGGAGCCGTCGCGCCAATGTTGAACGAGGACGCGCGATGCGGCGGTGATCTGATCCTTGTCGAGCATGCATCCTCACCCGATGATGATTTTTGTTTTTGGTCCCAACCGCCGCAACAATTGCAGCATCGCAGATTTCGTCATCGACACGCAGCCCGCGGTCGGACCGAAATTGTCGCGGGCCAGGTGCAAAAATACCGCGCTGCCACGGCCGGCGATCCGTGGCCTCGTGTTGTGGTCGATTTCGATGATGAAATCATAGAGATGGTCGGTGCGCTTGAGCCGGTCACCGCCCTGCCCCTCGCCGCGCCGGATTCCCTGATTGTAGTGGCGGTCGCTGGGATCCTCGCACCAGGCGTCCGCTCCGGTGATGATCCGGGCCGGCAGGAAACTCTGCGGCCGGCTGTGCCGGTCGCCCCGCCACCACAACCGCCTGGGACGGAAACTGCCCCTGGGGGTGCCGCCATCGCCCTCGCGCTTGTTGGCGAGAATGCCGCCCCGCCCCAGCGCCACCGGAATGGTCAGCGATCCCGCCGTCAGCCAGCCTCTGCGCGGATTCCCGGCTGCAGGCTTAACGCGGATCGCGGAGAGTGGTCTGGCGCTTCGATTCATGGTGTAACCAACTGAAGCTGCTTTGTTTTTCATGTGAAAATGCGATGTCGAATTCATTACAGGACATTCATCAAAGCGCCCTGCTATTCTGGGTTAGAGTGGTTCTGGCTTGTGAATCGGTGACAGCCCACTACTTCAACACGAACAACAATAACAACAGCGACCCCCTAAACTTCCCTCACGGCTGGGTGCAGCATGGATGCGCGCCGAGTCGGACCCCAAAAGGATGACCCCCTATGGCCAATGCCCGCAAGATCCTGATCGTGGATGACGATACCGATCTGCGCGACACGTTGGTGGAGCAATTATCGCTACACGAAGAGTTCGAAGCCTCCGCGGTCGATACCGGCGCCAAAGGCGCGAGCGCGGCCAAGGCCAATGCCCCCGATCTCGTCCTGATGGATGTCGGCCTGCCCGACACCGACGGCCGCGAGGTGGTCCGCTCGTTGCGCAAGGGCGGATTCAAGGCCCCGATCATCATGCTGACCGGACACGACACCGATTCCGACACGATTTTGGGGCTGGAATCCGGCGCCAACGACTATGTGGCAAAACCTTTCCGCTTCGCAGTCCTGCTGGCCCGCATCCGCGCCCAGCTCCGCCAGCACGAGGCCAGCGAGGACGCGGTGTTCTCGGTCGGCCCCTACTCCTTCCGGCCCGGCTCCAAGATGCTCACCGCCGCCAATGCGCGCAAGGTGCGGCTGACGGAGAAGGAAACCGCCATCCTCCGCTTCCTCTACCGTGCCGGCCAGATGCCGGTCTCGCGTGAGACCCTGCTCCAGGAGGTCTGGGGCTATAATTCCGGCGTCACCACCCATACGCTGGAAACCCACATCTACCGCCTCCGCCAGAAGATCGAGAAGGACGCCGCCAACCCGGAAATCCTGGTCACGGAAGCCGGTGGCTACAAGCTGGTGCCGTGATACGCTTGAAGGGCGTGCGAATCGTTTTAGATCGCATGCCCTTGAGCCTCGGATCTGAATGTCAATCGACGACGACGTAGCGCTTCTCGAGCGAGTCCCGACACTGCGCCTGTTGGGAGACGCCTCGTTGCGCATGCTGGCGATCGGCTCCGAGCAGCGTGACTTCGTCCGCGGCGACACCCTGTTCAATCTCGGCGACGACGCCGATGCCGGCTTCGTGGTCCAACGCGGCGCCTTCCGGGTCGACGACGGTGCCGGCGCCGAAATGATCGCCGGTCCTGGCGCGCTGATCGGTGAGCTCGCTTTGGTGGTGCCGATGAAGCGGCCGTCGAGCGCGATCGCGCTGGAGCATTCCTCGGTCATCCGCGTCGCCCGCAGCCTGTTCCAGCGCGTGCTCGAAAGCGACCCGGCCGCCGCGGTTCGCCTCCGCGATGAATTCGCAGTGCGCTCCAGCCAGATTGCGAGCGATATTTTGATGGCGGGTGCGAAGCTGACGTCGTAGCGGGCTGTCATTCCGGGGCGCGACGAAGTCGCGAACCCGGAATCCATTCATCCACTGACTCTGCCGCACTATGGATTCTCAGGTCGCAATTGCGCACCATAGCTCGCGCTGCGCGCGCCCCGGAATGACGGCAGGACCTCACACCTCCAGCGTCACCGTCACCGGGACATGGTCCGACGGCCGTTCCCAGCTCCGCGCGTCGCGCAGAATCCTGAAATCACTGACCGCATCCTTCAGCGCGCGCGAGACCCAGATGTGGTCGAGCCTGCGGCCGCGATCGCCGACGGTCCAGTCGGGAGAGCGGTAACTCCACCAGGTGTAAACCTTCTCCGACATCGGAATGCGGTCACGTGCGACGTCGACCCATTCGCCGGCTTCGAGCGCGGCCTGCAGCTTCTCGGTTTCGACAGGCGTATGCGAGACCACTTTCAGAAGCTGCTTGTGCGACCACACGTCGTTCTCGTGCGGAGCGACATTGAGGTCGCCGACCAGGATGTGACGATCCTCCCCGCGCGGATGCAGCGGTTCGCACGCCTTCATCTCGTCGAGGAAGCGCAGCTTGTGGTCGAACTTCTCGTTCAGCGCGGGATCGGGAATGTCGCCGCCGGCGGGCACGTAGAAATTATGCAGCACCAGCGGCTTTGCGATATTGGCCTTCTCGCCGAACGACACCGAGATGTGGCGCGAATCCACCTTGTCGCAGAAGGTGCGGATGTCCTTCGATTCGAACGGAATCTTCGAGACGATGGCGACGCCGTGATAGCCCTTCTGCCCGTTCAGCGCGACATGCTCGTAGCCGAGCCGCTTGAAGCGCTTCAGCGGAAAGGCATCGTCGATACACTTGGTTTCCTGCAGGCACAGCACATCCGGCCGCGCGCTCTTGAGGAATTTCGCGACCAGATCGATGCGCAGCCGCACCGAATTGATGTTCCAGGTTGTCAGGGAAAAACGCATGGGAAATGCGTCTTAGCAAGCTCTCGGAGGCCGAGCAAAGGCGCAACGCGCCGTGCCCACCGTCTTTTCGGGTGCGAAATACGAGGATCTGGTCGCGCTCTCGTAGGGTGGGCAAAGCGAAGCGTGCCCATTTGCCTGCCATGAGGTGAGAGATGGTGGGCACGGCGCTCCGCGCCTTTGCCCACCCTACGGCAGCGGAGCGTTTAACCCGGCGCGGGGCCGTAATTGGTGAAATCGATCTTGAACATGCCGGGATCGAGCTTCTTGCTCGAATCCAGATTGTAGACCGCGATCGTGGTGTCGTAGCCCTGCGGATCGGTGACGGTCCACTGCTTCAGCTGGCCGTCCTTGGCGCCGAACATCAACAGGAGCCGGCTGGTGCCGACCAACGCCTGCTTCTCCTCGATGGTGACGCTGACGAAGACGTCGTCGGCCGAGACGTTGACGACGTTGGTGTCCTTCATCAGGTCGATGCGGTCGGACAGCAGGAAGCGCAGCGGCGTCTGCGACAGCGGATAGACGTCCTGCGTCGCGAGCTTGCGGTCGCGCACCACGAGTGACGATCCGTCGGCGACGATGTCGATCGGGCTCGGCGCGTCATATTCGAAGCGGACCTTGCCCGGCTTTTGGATGTAGAAATCGCCTTGGGTCTTGCTGCCGTCGGGGCCGACCTGGACGAAATTTCCGACCAGCGTCGACAGCGAGGACAGGTAGGCGCTGACCTTGGCCGCCTGCGCCTTCTGGTTGGCATCGAAGGTCTGGAAGATGCTGCTCGGCACGTTGCGGCGCGGATCCGGGATCACCGGATTCGGCGGCGCCTGCGTCGCGCCGGTGACAGCGGGTCCACCGCCTCCGGATTGAGCACCATCACGGCCCTTCGGCGCGGGCTTCGGC
>NZ_JALBHA010000398.1:0-6228 GCF_023006445.1 Bradyrhizobium sp. SHOUNA76 | reverse complement strand
GCGAAGAAACCGCCGGCTCCCAAGGCTGCTGCTCGCGCTCCCGCAGCACCGGTTCCGCTCGCTCCGCCGCCGGCCACGGCGGCCGCTCCCGCAGCTGCGGATAACGAGTAGATCGGCATTCCAAATGCGGTGCTGCCCGGCTAATGCTTGGGCATGCCGCTACATCTGATCAAGCTCGCCGTCGGCTGCGACTCCGTCAAGGAATTGAAGGAGTGGATCGCCGAACGGATGCAGACCGCCAAGAAGAAGGGTCTGCCGCAACATCACATCCACATCACGCGCATGGTGCCCAAGCGCGACACCGAGATCCTCGCGGGCGGGTCGCTCTATTGGGTGATCAAGGGCGAGATCGCCGCGCGGGAAAAGATCATCGGCATCGAGCCGTTCCGCGACAAGGACGGCATCGGGCGCTGCCGCATCGTGATGCAGCCGAAGGTGATCTCGGTGTCGCCGCGGCCGATGCGCCCGTTCCAGGGCTGGCGCTATCTCACGGAGGATTCCGTGCCGGCTGATCTCGGCAAGTCCGCCGCCGGCTCGATCGCGGCGATGCCGGAGCCGATGCGGCGTGAATTGCGCGATCTCGGGCTGCTCTAAGCATGATCCGGAAAAGTGCGCAGCGGTTTTCCCTCGCGACAAACGCTGAACGCGTTTGCGCGGAGATCATGCTCAAACAATAAGCTGAAGCGCGATGATATCATCGCGCTTCAGACCGCGATATTGTCGATCAGCCGGGTGGTGCCGAGCTTGGCCGCGACCAGGATCCGCAAGGGGCCGTCCTTGCGCGAGGTGACCGGCGCCAGCGTCTCGGCATGGCGGACCTCGAAATAGTCGAGCGCAAAGCCCGCCGCCTTGATCATCTCGGCGCCGCCGGCCATCGCGGGCGCGATGGCATCGCCGGCCTTGATCCGCTGCGCGCTCGCTTTCATGGCACGGTAGAGGACGGTGGCGGTCTGCCGCTCCTGGGGCGACAGATAGACGTTGCGCGAGGACATCGCGAGCCCGTCGCGCTCACGCACAGTGCGCGAGCCGATCACCTTGACGCCGAGGTCGAGGTCGCGCGCCATCTGCGTCACCACCCGCAACTGCTGAAAATCCTTTTCGCCGAAGATCGCAAAGTCCGGCCGGCACTGCGTGAACAGCTTGCCGACGACGGTTGCGACGCCGCCGAAGAAATGCGGGCGGAAGCGGTCCTCGAGCCCGGCGAGCGCCGGCCCCTCCGGCACAATGCGGGTGGCGAAGCCGTCGGGATACATGGCCTTGACCTCCGGATGCCAGACGACGTCGACATCCTCGGCCGCGAGCTTGGCGATGTCGGCCTTCCAGGTGCGCGGATAGGCGCCGAAATCCTCGGTCGGGGCGAACTGGGTCGGGTTGACGAAAATCGAGACCACGACGCGGCTGGCGCGCCGCTTGGCGAGGCGGACGAGGGACACATGCCCGTCATGGAGGGCCCCCATGGTCGGGACCAGCGCGATCGTGGCCTTTCGCTTGCGAAGATTGTCGACGGCGCGGCGCAAGGTGGGGACCGTGCGGGCGATCAAGGGGCTTGGTGACATCGGGACTCGACAGGGTTGGGAATCGGCGCGGCACGATCTGGCGCCCGGGGCGGCTAACCTTAACAAGCAGCGATCGTGGACGCCATGCACCCGGATGCGGCACAGCATCCTCTGCAAGCTGGCGCACGACGTCGCGACATTGTGGGCTGTATCACAGACGAAGATGAGTGCCGCTATTCATGATGAAGAACGGCACGATACGATTTGCATAACCTGTCACGCATTTCACTTGACCGCAGACCCGGCCAACTCGAAGATTATTCATCAGGGGTGTTGAGGATCGCCATGCTTGTGCAGGCTAGCCAAGGCCAATCCGGCTCGGCGCACGTTGTCGTGCTCGGCAACGAGAAGGGCGGCTCCGGCAAGTCGACCTCCGCCCTGCACATCGCGGTTGCGCTCCTGAAGGCCGGACAGCGCGTCGCCACCATCGACCTCGACTGCCGTCAGCAAAGCTTTACCCACTACATCGGCAATCGTGCCGCCTGGGCGCGCCGCACCAAGCTCGACCTCGAGCTGCCGGTGCATCGCTGCATCAAGCTCGGCGAGACCATGCAGATCGCCGAGAACGAGAATTCCGAGTTCCTGCAGTTCATGGAGGCTGTCTCGGCAGTCGAGAGCAGCTTCGACTTCATCGTCATCGATACGCCGGGCACCGACAGCTACCTCATGCGCCTCGCGCACTCGATGGCCGACACGCTGGTCACGCCGATCAACGACAGCTTCCTCGATTTCGACGTGCTCGGTACCGTCGATCCCGCGAGCTACGCGGTGACGGGCGAGAGCCACTATGCCGAGATGGTGCGCGACGTCAGGCGCAAGCGCCGCCAGCTCGACGGTTCGACCACCGACTGGATCGTCGTGCGCAACCGCCTGTCGATGCTCGGCTCCCGCAACAAGCAGCTCGTCGCGGAGGGGTTGAAGGATCTGTCGCTGCGGCTCGGCTTCCGCTACGTCGACGGCTTCGCCGAACGCGTGGTCTATCGCGAATTTTTCCCGCGCGGCCTGACCGCCCTCGACGAGATCGACGAGGCCACGCTCGGCATGCGGCCCAATCTCGGCCATCTCACCGCACGGGAAGAGGTGACGAGCCTGCTCCGCCAGCTCAAGCTGCCGCTCGATGAGCGCGGGCGCCGTCGCGCCGCCAACCGGGCCGAATGGTTCAACCAGATCGACAAGCCGCTCGAAGTGCACGACATTCTGGGCGCCTAAGGATTCCGGGCGCGCCTAAGGCGGTATCTCGCTACTTTCGATCGATCTGAGTGCCAGGGTTCCGCGGGAACCCTGGTCGCGTTCGGCCGTTTTCACCCCACGTTTACTGCGAAATTGAACCTGATCGAGATGGGTTGCGTCCGATGGTGAGGTGCACCTGACGTAGCTGTAGATCAAAAGGGTGCCCAGAAAACGTGTGCGCCGCACAACGAAAGAGCTGCAGCTTCACAATATTTGGCCTTCCTGTCACGCGCCTGTGACATATATTAGCGATTAGGCGACCAGGGGACGAAGAGCCCCGGAAGAACACGATTTTCAACAGGGATTCAGGCCGCAAGAGCCTGAGGCTGAGGACGAAAATGAAGCGTGGAATTGCCGTTTTGGTTTCCGTCAGTGCCCTCTGCGGCATCGCCTATTTCACGGCGAGCAAGTGGGCGATCAAGCACGAGACCATCACTTTCTACGACGCCTCCCGCGACAACCGTCCGGTGCCCGTCCAAATCGCGGTGCGACGCGACAAGGAAATGCAGGCCAATGCCGGCATGATCACGCTGCCGGTCGCAGTGATCAATCACGGCAATACCGTCAAGAACACCGAATACGGCTTCCTCGCCAACATCTTCGCTGCGCGCGGCTACATGGTCGTGAGCCCGCAGCACGATCTGCCGACCGATCCTCCGATGGTCACCAAGCCGGGTGAGCTCTATGTCGGCCGGCTGCCGCAGATCCTGCGCGGCGTCGCCAACATTCATCTGGCCATGCAGGAGTTGAAGAAGGTTCAGCCCAACGCCGATTACGCCAGGGTGACGATGGTCGGCCACTCCATGGGCGGCGACATCACGATGTATTTCGCCAAGCAGTATCCGGATGAGGTCAAGAAGGTCGTCACGCTCGACAATCTGCGCGTGCCCTTCGTCACCGCGGGCAAGTTCAAGATCCTGTCGTTCCGTTCGCAGGATCCGCAGTTCAAGGCCGATGCGGGCGTGCTACCGACCGACGAGGAATGCGAGAAGGCGGGCATCCAGGTCGTGAAGACCGAGTTTCAGCATAACGACATGCGTGACACCGGTCCGGATGTCGCAAAGAACTCGATCCAGAGCATGCTCGACAAATTCCTGAGCGCGACCGACAGCGAGATCGCGCCGGTCGACACGCAATCGTCGCCGCCCAACGTCCTCGAGCCCGGCCCGGTCGCGCTGATGGCGCCCGCCAAGAGCTAACATCGAGAGCCGACGCTCTCACCCCCGATTGTACTGATTTCCAAAGCCTCCGCCGGCCTCCGCCCGCGGAGGCTTTGCACATTGACCGGGCTGCCCGGGCTGACCACATTAGCTGCTTACGCAGGGTCAAGCGATGTCGGGCGAACCCATCAAGCCGGGCGGCGGCGATGCCGTCTCGGCACAAGCAGGCGGCGCGGTGCCGCAGGCCGGAACGTCGACCACGGAGGACATTGCCGCTTTCGTCGCCAAGGCGCGGGCGCTGTCACCCCATGCGCCGGGCGCGAAGGGGCGGCTGATCTTCGCATTGGATGCCACGATGAGCCGGCAGCCCACCTGGGACATGGCTTGCGCGCTTCAGGCCGACATGTTTCGCGAGACCGCGGCACTCGGCAGTCTTGATATCCGGCTCGTCTACTATCGCGGTCTGAACGAGTGCCGCGCCACGGGATGGATCTCCGATAGCACCAGGCTTGCGGCGCTGATGAGCAAGATCGATTGCCGCGGCGGCGACACCCAGATCGGCAAGGTGCTGAGCGAGGCGCGGCGCGAAGCGGTCGCATCTGGCGTGCGCGCCGTCGTCTTCGTCGGCGATGCCATGGAGGAGAACGTCGACGAGCTCTGCGTCAAGGCCGGCGAGCTCGGCATGCTCAATGTGCCGGTGTTCGTGTTTCAGGAAGGTCATGACGCGGTCGCCGAGCAGGCCTTTCGCGAGATCGCGCGCCTGACCGGCGGCGCCTGGTGCCGGTTTGATCCGGGCGCGGCGGCGCAGCTGCGTGAGTTGCTGCGGGCAGCCGCGGCCTATGCCGCCGGTGGTCGCGAGGCATTGTTGAACTTGGCGAAGACCGCCAGCGGAGCGGCCAAGCTGATCGGTCAGATGAAGTAGCGCTCAGGCCGTCGCGGCTCGCTGCGGGGCGTATGCCATGCATTTTGCCACGAGGGCGACTATATTCCCGATATGACCCTGATCGCCGGCGCTGTCGCTGTTATCACGCTCTACCTGCTGCTCCAGATGTTCCGCGCCGCCAACCCGGCGGTGCTGGCGCGCACCATCAGGTTCGGCGGCGGCGTGGTGGCGCTGGCGGTCGCAGCATTCACGGGCCTGCGGGGTGAATTGGCGGTGGCGATCCCGCTGGGGATTTTCGGTGCCGGGCTCTTGGGCTGGACACCGCTGGCAAATGCCGGCTTCGGCAATATCGGCGGGCTGTTCGGCGGCGGTGCTGCGCCCGCGTCAGGCCAGGCCTCACGCGTGCGCTCGCAATTCCTGGATATGCGGCTCGACCACGACACCGGCCAGCTTGGCGGGCTGATCGTCGCCGGGCCTCACGCCGGGCGCGACCTCGGCGAGTTCGATCTGGCGGGCCTGTTGGCGATGGTCCCGACGTTCGACGCGGAGAGCGTGGCCCTACTTGAAAGCTATCTGGACCGCCGGTTTCCCGCTTGGCGTCAGAACGCGCAGGGCGACGCGGCAGGGGGGCAGCGCCGCACGGCGGCGAGCAGCAAAATGACGGCGGAGGAGGCCTATCAGATCCTTGGCCTGCAGCCGGGGGCGGGGCGCGACGACATCAGCCGGGCGCACAAGTCCCTGATGAAGAAACTCCATCCCGACCAGGGGGGCTCGAACTATCTCGCTGCCCGTGTAAACGAGGCCAAGGATACTCTGCTTCGTACGCATAACGGCTAACTCCGGCACCACGCCACAAACGCCCGTACCGTGTGAGCTCCGCTTGCTCCGTTTGCCGTCGCCCCGATGCCCGCCATTTCGGCGTGGTCGATCCCTTGAGCAAAGTTTTAACCCTAAATTCTTGACGAGAGGTTGTCGCGGATCAGCCTTGTCACGAACAGCGCCCGCGTCATCGCGTCCCAAAACGAAAATGCCCGCGCTAGGCGCGGGCATTTTCGTCTCAAAACGGCAAGGAGATCAGTTGCGGACGGTGATGCAGGAGATCTCGGCGCGCTTCAGGGTGCGACAGACGGCTTCGGCCTGATCGCGCTCGAGGCCGGCGAAGCGGGCGCGGTAGAGCTTGCGATTGTCCTTTGCGACGACTTCGGTGAACGGATCAGCCTTGCTGAGCAGGCCGCGGGCCGAGTTGCGCGCGGCGTCGATGCGGTGCTGCGCTTCATTCTCGCTCTCGAGCGCGCCGACCTGGACGATCCAGCCGCTATGGGTGGCGACCGGCTTGGTGGTGGCGCTCATCTGGACCGGCATCGGATCGGCGGAGGCAAGCTTCGGAGCGGCCGGGGCG
>NZ_JALBHA010000397.1:0-6230 GCF_023006445.1 Bradyrhizobium sp. SHOUNA76 | reverse complement strand
AAGTGCGCCGCCGGGGCCGGGCGCAGGTTGCGAGGGCGCGGGGTTCGCACCCGAGAAGATGCCGCCGAACAGGTTGGACAGGCCGTTCTGCGCCTGGGCGTGCGCGCTGACAGGCAGCAGCACAGCGGCCGCAATCATCATTGCGCCGGTCACGGATGCCGCCCGTCTTGCCCGCCCTGCCACCGATTGCATCATGTCCCACTCGTCGGCTTATGGAATCCGCCATCAGGAGGCCTGGTTACGGTTGCCAATAGCTTAACAAAGGTGAAATTTTGGTGACGGCCTTTTTCTTAACTCTGCGCGGATGAGGCCCCACAACCGCCTTTGTTGGCGGCTGCAAACAGGCTAGCAAGATGCCATTGCTCCGTCCCCATGTGCCCTCAGGTATTCGAACAATCACATGAAAATTCGCAAAGCCGTATTCCCCGTCGCCGGCCTCGGCACCCGTGTCCTGCCCGCCACCAAGGCGATGCCGAAGGAAATGCTGACCATCGTCGACAAGCCGCTGATCCAGTACGTCTATGACGAGGCGAGGGAGGCCGGCATCGAGCACTTCATCTTCGTCACCGGCCGCAACAAGAACGTCATCGAAGATCATTTCGACCGGATGTTCGAGCTCGATGCGACGCTGGCGGCGCGCGGCAAGAAGGCCGAGCAGGACATCCTGGCGCAGAACCAGCCCGAAGCCGGCGCCGTCAGCTTCACCCGCCAGCAGGCGCCGCTCGGCCTCGGCCATGCGGTCTGGTGCGCGCGCGACATCGTCGGCAACGAGCCGTTCGCGGTCGTGCTGCCCGACGAGCTCGTGCTCAACACGCCGGGCTGCCTCAAGCAGATGATCGAGATGGCATCCTCGCTCGGCGAGAAATCCAATCTGGTCGCGGTCGAGGCGGTGCCCGATCATCTCACGCATCAATACGGCATCTGCGGCGTGGGAAAACGCAGCGGCAAGATGTTCGAGGTCGACGGCATGGTCGAGAAGCCGGCCAAGGGCACCGCGCCCTCCAACCTCTCGATCACCGGCCGCTACATTCTCCAGCCGGAGATCTTCAAGATCCTTCAGACGCAGGAGCGCGGCGCCGGCGGCGAGATCCAGCTCACCGACGCCATGATCGGGCTCGCCACGTCGCAGAAATTCTACGGCGTCGAGTTCGAGGGCGAGCGCCACGATTGCGGCTCCAAGCCCGGCTTCCTGCGCGCCAACATCGCCTACGGCCTGAAGCGGCCGGAGCTGCGCGACGGGCTGATCGCGGAGATGAAGAAGTATCTGGGGCAGTAGGGGCTACAAACTGGGCGTCGTCCCAGCCTAGTGCGCAATTGGCAGGGACGACCGCGATGGTGTGGCGGGTTGCGTCGCGTTCAATAGCGGCGCGTAGACCGCCTCACGCCACCAGCGACAGCTGCGGCAAGCTCGCAACCACCGACTGATTCCGCCCGCCGGCCTTGGCGGCGTAGAGCGCCTTGTCGGCGGCGGCGACCAGGACCGGCCAGTCCATGCCGGCGGTGGGAACGAAGCTGGCGACGCCGCAGGAGACCGTCGAAATCACCGGGTCGTCGGACCAGCCCTGCACCTTGAGGCGGATCGTCTCGGCGACCTTGAAGGCGTCAGCAGCCGAAACGTTCGGCAGCAGCACGGCGAATTCCTCGCCGCCATAACGTGCGGCGCAGTCGCCGGCCCGGCTCACCGAATCGGAAATGCAGATGGCGATACCGACCAGCACCTGGTCGCCCGCCTGATGGCCGAACGTGTCGTTGTAGGCCTTGAAGTGATCGGCATCGATCATCAACAGCGCGATCGGCGCCTTCTGGCGCATGGCCCGCCGCCATTCGACGTCGATGACGGAATCGAACTTGCGGCGGTTCTTCAGGCCGGTCAGCGCGTCGGTCGTCGCCATTTCCTCGAGCTTGCGCTCGGCCTCGGCGCGCCGGCCGATCTCGCGCGCGAGCACCAGCGTCGATCCCAGCACGAACAGCGCGAGCACCAGCACCACGGCGCCGATGCGAAACGCTTCCTTCTGCCAGAGCGCGAACACCGCGGCCAGAGGTTTGCCCGCCACCACGAACAGCGGTCCGCTGTCGGCGCTGCGGACATAGAGCCGCGGCGTCGGATCGACCGGGCCCTGTCCCGCATAGTAGGCTCCGACCGGGAGGTTGTCGGCCTTCCAGGCCCGGCGGTCGTTCAGGTTCGTGCCGATCACGTCGAGGTCGAACGGCCGCCGCATCATGATGGTGCGGTCACGCTTGAGCACGGTGATGGTGTCCTCTGCATCGAGGTGCAGCTGCTCGAACAATTCGTGGAAATAGCTGAAGCGGATCGAGCCGGCGACGACGCCGAGGAAGCCGCCGTCGGTATCGCTGATGCGACGGCTCAGCACGATCGCGTAGGCGCCGCGGAACAGCATCGGGCGGCTGATGAAGAGCCCGACCTCGGGATTGTCGCGATGAACCCTGAAATAGTCCTCGTCGCTCCGGTTCTCGGTGACGGGATCGAGCGTGGAGGCGTCTATGGTCAGCCTGCCGTCGGCGTCGAACACCTGAATGGCGCCGAAATGCCGTGCCGTGATCGCATGGTCGAACAGGATCAGGTGACGGATCGGCTTCGAGACCGTGGCAAGCTCGGGCAGCAGCATGTTGCTAGCGACCGCCTTCAGTGACAGGTCGTAGATCTCGACGTTGCGGCTGACATCGGACTGGATGCTCGTCGCCAAATTCTCCAGCGTCTGGCGGGCGAGCGCCTCCTCGCCCCGGCGCATGTCGAGCATGACGTTGACGCAAATGGCAGAAAAGCCGATCACCGTCACCACGGACGAGATGATTAGCAGCTTCGCCGAAATCCGCCACGGCCGGCGGGCCGTGACTTCGCGCCATCCAGACAGCATCGTTCGCTCCCGACCCCTAGTGGATGCGCCAGAAAGCTTGCGCAGTGTTTAAGGTAGGACGGCGCTGCTGCAATGAGTTAAGGATCGGTTTACAAGGCTCACGGTTTTGGGCAGACCTCGATGGGACAGTCTGGGGTTCGGGCGAGAGGACGATTGTGAACGACTACGACGCGTTGCGCGACTATCTGATGCGGCAGAAGCAGGCTGAATTCGTCCTGAGCTTCGAACAGATCGAGGAGATCATCGGCGCGGCGCTGCCGCGCGCGGCCAATCGTGCCTCGTGGTGGGACAGCCTGCGCAGCCCCGACATCCAGATGCCGCAGCGCGAAGCTTGCCTCGCCGCCGGGTTTGTTGCGACGCGCATGCCGGATGGGCAGAGCGTGAGGTTCACGAAGAAGAAGCTGCAACGCAGGTGAGCAGCGGATGGTTCTGCGCTGGTTGAGGGGGATCTTTGGCGCTGCCCTGATTGTATCAGGTGTGCTGTTCGCACTCGCCTTCGAGGCCCGCTACTGGCGCTGGCACGATTGCTTCAATGAGCTCGGCCGCTGCTACGATCCGGTCTCGCAGGACGTCTATCTCGAGCAGGCGGGAATGGTGTGGGGCGGCCTTGCCGCGATCTCGCTACTGGCGGGGCTTGGGCTGGTTGTCGGACTTCGGCGGAAGCCGAGTTAGCTCGTCGTCTTCCGGAAGAAGACAGTATCGTAGGGTGGGCAAAGCGGAGCGTGCCCACCACCTCTGTCGTAGGGTTGGATGGTGGGCACGGCGAAAGTGCGCCTTTGCCCACCCTACGATACTCCACAAGGGGGAGAAGGAAGAACAGCGTTAGCTCGCCGCTTCGAGCCGCACTTCCGTCAGCAGGCGCATTGCCGCATCCGCGTCCATCGGCTCGCCGAAGGCAAAGCCTTGCGCGTATTCGCAGCCCATCTGGTAGAGCTCGACCGCATCCGAATCCGTCTCGGCGCCTTCGGCCACCACGTCCATGCCGAGGTCGTGCGCGAGCGCGATGATCGACTTCAGGATCACCGGCCGCGCGCCGCGGTTGGTGGTGCGCACGAACGACTGGTCGATCTTGATCGTGTCGAACGGGAAGCGCTGGAGATAGGCCAGCGAGGAATGGCCGGTGCCGAAATCGTCGAGTGAGAGCCCGGTGCCGAGCTCGCGGATCCGCGTCAGCATCTGTGCCGCGTGCTCCGGGTTCTCCATCACCAGCGATTCCGTCAGTTCCAGCTTGAGCGTGCCGCGCGCCACCGAGGAGCGCGACAGCACGGTGCGGATGTCGTGGATCAGGTCGTGTCGCAGCAATTGCCGTGACGACACGTTGACGGAGGCGAAGATCGGCTCGCGCGAGCGCATCGCGCGCTGCCAGATCGAGAGCTGCTTGGCGGTCTGGTCCAGCACGAACATGCCGAGGTCGACGATCAGGCCGGTCTCTTCCGCGATGGTGATGAACTCCGACGGCGCCATGCGTCCGAGCTTGGGGTGATCCCAGCGCACCAGCGCTTCGAAGCCGGCGACCGAGCGATCCTCCAGCCGCACGATCGGCTGGTACAGGATCGTCAGCTCCTGGCGCTCGATGGCGCGGCGCAGCTCGCTCTCCAGCGTCAGGCGGTCGGTCTTCCGCGCCCGCATCGCAGGCTTGTAGACGTCGATGCGGTCGCCGCCGATGCGCTTGGAGTGATACATTGCCAGCTCGGCGTCCTTGATGATCTCGTCCGTGAGCTGAACTTGCGGATCGGACAGCGCGAGACCGATCGACGCGGTGAGGAAGATCTCGCGGTCGTTGAAGGCGATCGGCGCGCGGATGGTCTTGCGGATGGTCTCGGCGAAGGCGGTGATGCGGGCCGGGTCCTGCTCCGACAGCAGGATCAGGCCGAACTGATCGCCGGCCATGCGGGCCAGCGTGTCCTGCGGCTTCAGGATGCGGGTGAGGCGGCGGGCCAGCGTCAGCAGGATGGAATCGCCGACCGCGATGCCGACGGAATCGTTGACCTGCTTGAAGCGGTCGAGATCGATCACCATCAGCGTCGGCCGCAGCGTCGGCATGGTCTTGGCGAAATGCGCGACCGCACCGAGCCGGTCCATGAAGAGTTTGCGGTTGGGCAAGCCGGTGAGGTTGTCATGCACGGAATCGTGCAGCAGGCGCTCCTCGGCGTTGCGCAGTTCGGTGACGTCGGTGAGGGTGCCGACGACGCGCGAGACCTCGCCGTCGGAGCCGACCACCGGACGCGCCTTCAGCGCGAACCACATGAAATGGCCGTCCG
Organism: Bradyrhizobium sp. SHOUNA76; assembly: GCF_023006445.1. NCBI lineage: Bacteria > Pseudomonadati > Pseudomonadota > Alphaproteobacteria > Hyphomicrobiales > Nitrobacteraceae > Bradyrhizobium > Bradyrhizobium sp. SHOUNA76. The sequence goes on along the minus strand of NZ_JALBHA010000397.1, from coordinate 1,093 downwards.
GGGTGCGCAGACGGAAGTCTTGCACCAGGCGGCCGCGGCGCTGGTCGAGCACGCTGTCGAGCGCGGCGCGGAAACGGTCCTGGTCGAGCGGATGCAGCACCTCGAGCCACGAGGCCGCGGGTCCTTCGAGCGTACCGCGCTTCAGTCCGAGCAGCGCTTCGGTTTCGGGGCTGGTGAAGACCTTGTCGGCGGAGACGTCCCAGTCCCAGATCAGATCGCCGGAGCCGGCCAGCGCAAGGGCCCGCCGCTCGATGTCGGAGACGACGCCGGTGGTGGCGCCGCCGCCGGCAAAGGCGTGCTGCATCACCGTGAAGCCGATCAGCATCACGATCAGCACGAGGCCGCCGAGCAGGGCAGGGCCGACGATGTCGTTGGTGACGGAGCCCGCCACCGTCATGCCGGCCGCGACCACCCAGACCACGAGGAGGAACCAGGTCGGGATCAAGAGCACGGCACGGTCGAAGCCGTGCGTGGAGAGATAGACGATCAGCGCGAAGCCGGCGAATGCGATCAGCACCAGCGAGATGCGCGCGATGCCGGAGGCGACGGCCGGATCGAACAGTGCGAGCGCGACCAAGGACCCCAAGAAGGCCAGCCAGCCCACGGTGATGTGCGAATAGCGCACATGCCATCGGCTGAGGTTGAGATAGGCGAACAGGAACACCAGCAGCGTCGCCGCCAGGATCGCTTCACCCGCCGCGCGCCAGATGCGCTCGGCGTTGTTCGACATGTCGAGCACCTTGCCCCAGAAGCCGAAATCGACGCCGATATAGACCAGCACCGCCCAGGCCAGCGCCGCGGCAGCCGGGAACATGATGCTGCCCTTGACCACGAACAGGATCGTCAGCACCAGCGCGAGCAAGCCGGAGATGCCGATCACGATGCCCTGGTACAGCGTGAACGAATTGACCTTGTCCTTGTAGGCTTCCGGCTCCCACAGATAGAGCTGCGGCAGCTTGTCGGTGCGCAGCTCCGCAACGAAGGTGATGACGGCGCCGGGATCGAGCGTGACGCGGAACACGTCGGCGGTCGGGCTTTCCTGCCGCTCCGGCCGGTCGCCGGTCGAGGGCGTGATGGTCGCGATGCGCGTCAT
>NZ_JALBHA010000396.1:0-6236 GCF_023006445.1 Bradyrhizobium sp. SHOUNA76 | reverse complement strand
CATCGCCGATCCGCCGTCGTCAGTCGCCGACGTGACGCCGGCACCTGAATTGCAGAAGCGCCGTCACAGCCTCGCGCGGATCTGGCAGGTCCTGCTGCGGCTGCCCTTCGTGTTCGGACGCCTCGTGCTCGAGCTGCTTCCGGTGTTCGTCTTCATGGGCGTCGCCACCGCGCTGCTCGGCACCGAGATCGGCGAGCCCACCACCGTCCGCCTCGTGATCCTCGCGGTTGCCAACGCCTATGCGTTCTCGCGTGGGCTCATCTGCGTGGTCCGTGCGCTGGCGGGGCCGTTCGGCCTGTTTCCTGTCAGAGCCGAAACCGCGGCCTATGTCGAGATCTGGGCGCGCCGCATCGTCGGTGTCGGCGTATCCGGCATCGCCTTCGCCAATGTGGCGCTGCTGCTGGGTCTGCATCGTGCTGGTTACGCCGCGCTACTCCGCATGGTGATGCTGGTCGTGCATCTCTTCGTCGTCGTCATCATCCTGCAGTGTCGCCGCCAGGTCGCGGACGCCATTCGCGCGCCCGCCGACCAGGCGGGAATCGCGGCGCGGCTGCGCAACCGCGTCGCCGGTGGCTGGCATTATCTTGCGATCGCGCTCGATCTTGCACTCTGGGCGGTGTGGGCGCTCAACATCCGCAACGGCTATTCGCTGCTGCTGCAATATTTCGTCGGCACCATCGTGGTCGCAGTGATCACGCGTGTCGCCATCATGCTGACGCTGAGCCTGATCGACCGCGGCTTCCGCATCAAGCCGGAGGTCCTGCAGCGCTTTCCGGGCCTCGAAATCCGCGCCAACCGCTATCTGCCGCTGCTGCGCAAGATCGTGTCAGGCGTGATCGTCTTCATCGGCTTCGTGGCCGTGCTCGAAGTCTGGGGCGTGGACGCCATCGTCTGGTTTTACGGCGGCCAGATCGGCAGCCGGCTGATCTCGGCCGTGGTGACGATCGGCGTCGCCGTCCTCGTCGCCGCGGCGATCTGGGAAGCCAGCAACGCGCTGCTGGACCGTCAGATCAACACGCTGTCGCGGGACGGGCACTACGCCCGCGCCGCGCGCCTGCGCACCTTCCAGCCGATGCTGCGCACCGCGCTGCTCTGCCTGATCGCGACCGTGGTCGGCCTTACGACGCTGAGCGAGATCGGCGTCAATGTCGCGCCGCTGCTGGCCGGTGCCGGCATCGTCGGCATCGCCATCGGCTTCGGCTCGCAGAAGCTGGTGCAGGACCTCATCACCGGCCTGTTCCTGCTGTTGGAGAACACCGTGCAGGTCGGCGACAATGTCAGCGTCTCCGGCCTCTCGGGCGTGGTCGAGAACGTCTCGATCCGCACCATCCGCCTGCGCGCCGGTGACGGTGCCGTGCACATCGTGCCGTTCAGCGCCGTCACGACCATCACCAATGCCAGCCGCGGCGCCGGAAATGCCTCGGTCAGCGTCAACGTCGCCTACAAGGAAGACACCGACCGCGCGGGCCAGATCCTCAAGGACATCGTCGACGAGATGCGCCGCGAACCCGAATTCCGCGCGCTGATCCGCGGCGACCTCGATCTGTGGGGCATCGACAAGGTCGACGGCGCGATGGTGTCGATCGTCGGCCAGATCCGTTGCACCGAGGCCGGCCGCTGGCCGGTCCAGCGCGAATTCAACCGCCGCATGAAGTTGCGCTTCCAGCAGAACGGCATCGACGTCGCATCCGCCACCCAGACCATCTTGATGCATATCGCCCCGCCGGCAGATGGCTCGGCCCATCTGACGCCGCGGCGCGCGGCCGGATAGTCGCCCGGCGGAAATTTCCGGCTTGCCTCCATCGACCCGGCAGCGTTCACTCTGCCTCCAGCTCGCTGCCAAAATGCGGGCGACGACAATGGGTGGGTGGAATGATACGAGGGCTGTGGGCCGTCTTGCGCGGTCATGTGATCGTCTTGTGCGCGTTGGCCGGATCTGCGGCGTGGACGACGCCGGGTCATGCGCAAGCGTTTCCCTCGCGTCCGATCACCCTCATCGTACCGTTCGCGGCGGGCGGCCCGACCGATACGCTGGCGCGGATCCTGTCCGATCGGATCGCAGCCGAGCTGCGCACCACGGTCGTGGTCGAGAACGTCGCCGGCGCCTCCGGCAGCATCGCCGGCGCCCGCGTCGCACGCGCAACGCCTGATGGAACCACCATCACGATCGGCCATTGGGGCACCCATGTGCTGAACGGCGCGATCCTCAACCTGCCTTATGACGTCGTAAGTGATTTCGAACCCATCGCGTTGATCGCGATGGGCACGCAGCTCATCGTCGGCCGCAAGTCGCTCGAGGCCAATAATCTGAAGGAGCTGATCGCGTGGCTGAAGGCCAATCCCGGCAAGGCCACCGCGGGGACCTCGGGGGCGGGCACGGGAGCGCATGTCGCCGCCGTCTTCTTCAAGGACAAGACCGGCGCCGACTTCCAGTTCGTGCCCTATCGCGGCGCCGGGCCCGCCATGATCGATCTCGTGGCGGGGCAGATCGACATCATGTTCGACCAGGCGGCGAACTCGCTGGCGCATGCCAAGAGCGGCGCGATCAAGGCGTTCGCGGTGACCTCGCCGACGCGGCTTGCGTCCGCCCCGGATATCCCGACCGTCGACGAGGCGGGCTTGCCCGGGCTCTATATTTCCTACTGGCACGGCATCTGGGCACCGAAGAACACGCCGAAGGACATCGTCGCCAAGCTCAACGCGGCCATCGTCGCCGTGCTCGCCAATGCCGCGGTCAAGCAGCGCTTTGCCGAACTGGGGCAGGAGATTCCGCCGCCGGAGCAGCAGACACCCGCAGCGCTCGCCGTTTTCCAGAAGGCCGAGACCGGGAAATGGTGGCCGATCGTGAAGGCCGCGAACATCAAGCCTGAATAGCCTCGCCGCGTTAACCTTTTCTCGCGTGCCGCCTGTTGTTCGCGACGATCTCGCTGCGGTGCGAGATCACAATCGGCGCTTCGGTCTCTACGTCCTTGATCTCGTTGGAGCGCTGGCCGACAATGTGCGCTGTTCAACGTGAAGCTTCTTGGGGGAATTCGTGAATAGACCTGCCCGGGTCGTTGCCCAATCGACGTCGTCCAATCCGCCGCAAGGCATGGCGCTGCTGCGCGATCCCCTGCTCAACAAGGGCACCGCCTTCACGGAATCCGAGCGCGAAGCACTCGGCCTGCGCGGCCTCCTGCCGCCTTGCGTGCTGACGATGGAGACGCAGGCTCAGCGCGTCCTCACCAATTTGCGCACGCTGCCGACGGACCTCGAAAAATATGTCGCGCTGAACGCGCTGCATGATCGCAACGAGGCGCTGTTCTTCCGCGTAGTCGTCGACAATATCGACGAGATCCAGCCGATCATCTACACGCCGACGGTCGGGCTCGCCTGCCAGAAATACGGCCTGATCTTCCAGCGGCCGCGCGGCATGTTCATCTCCTCGCGCGACCGCGGCCAGATCGCCGAGCTACTGAAGAACTGGCCCTATCCGGCCAAGCTGATCGTCGTCACCGACGGCGAGCGCATTTTGGGACTTGGCGATCTCGGTGCCAACGGCATGGGCATCCCGGTCGGCAAACTTTCGCTCTATTCGGCCTGCGCCGGCGTGCACCCCGAGCTGTGCCTGCCTATTGTACTCGACGTCGGCACCAACAACGAAGAGCTCCTGAACGACCCCTATTATCTCGGCCTGCGCGAGCGGCGGCTCGCGGGCGAAGCCTATGACAGCTTCGTCGACGAGTTCATGCAAGCTGCGCGACAGACCTTTCCGGGCGTGCTGATCCAGTTCGAGGATTTCGCCAACCATTCGGCGTTCAAGCTGCTGCACAAATATCGGGACGAAGCCTGCGTCTTCAACGACGACATCCAGGGCACCGCGGCAGTAGCGCTCGCCGGCTTGTTCTCCGCGCTGCGCGTCTCCGGCGGCAAGCTGAAGGACCAGAAGATCCTGTTCCTGGGCGCAGGCGAGGCGGCGACCGGCATCGCCGATCTCGTGGTGTCTGCGATGATGGCGGAGGGCGCAACGGAGGCCGAAGCGCTGCGGCGCAACTGGCTGGTGGATTCCCGCGGCCTCGTCGTCAGCGGTCGTGATGGCCTGTCCGGCCACAAGCTCCGCTACGCCCACACCGACCAGGCGCCGATCGCCGACTTCCTCACCGCGATCAAGACGCTGAAGCCGACGGCGATCATCGGCGTTGCCGCGGTCGGCGGCGCCTTCACGCCCGACGTGCTCAAGACCATGGCCGCGCTCAACGAACAGCCGATCGTGTTTGCGCTCTCCAACCCGACCTCGAAGGCCGAATGCTCGGCGGAGGATGCCTATCGCTACACCGAGGGCCGTGCGCTGTTTGCCTGCGGCAGCCCGTATGACCCGGTGAAGCTCAACGGCCGCAGCTTCGTGCCGCGCCAGGGCAACAATTCCTACATCTTCCCCGGCGTCGGCCTCGGCGTCATTGCCAGCGGCTCGAAGCTGGTGACCGACGAGATGTTCATGGCGGCGGCCCACACGCTTGCCGATTGCGTCGGCAAGGACGACCTCGCGCAGGGCAGTCTCTATCCGGCGCTGCCGCGCATTCGCGAGGTCTCGGTTCGCATCGCCGCGGCCGTTGCGGACGTCGCCTATCAGCGCGGGCTCGCCGACGGGCCGGCGCCCAACGACGTCAAGGCCCTGGTCCAGTCCCAGATGTACGAGCCGCATTACTAGGGGCTTGTACATCCCAAACGGCTCGGTTAGCCCGCTGACGTAAAGGGAGGTGTGCTCCCTCCCCCGCTTGCGGGGGAGGGCTGGGGAGAGGGTATCTCCGCGATCGAGAACCCCCAAGAGGAGAGAACCCTCACCCGGCGCGTTGCGCCGACCTCTCCCGCAAGCGGGAGAAATGCACCGAGCCCGCGGGCTCTTGATCCAACCCAAGCTCATTCCACGTTAGGTCAGCATCGCGCCACCATCTCAGGTGGAATCGCCATTGTATGGCGCGACCCCATATGCGACAGTCTGTAGCGTTACAAGAAGAACTCAAGACGCAAGGTCTGGTGCCATGGACGATCGTTTGCCCGAGCTGGGCGACCTCGAGCGCGAGGTCATGCAATTGGTTTGGGCCCATGGTCCCGTCACGGCCGAGATCGTGCGTGAACGTCTGTCGCGTCGTCTGAAGGAATCGACGGTCCGCACCGTGCTGCGCCGGCTCGAGGAAAAGGGCTATGCTCGCCACACCGTGGACGGCCGCACCTATGTCTATCACGCCGCCGAGGAGCGCGCGAAGGTGGCGGCCAAGGCGGTGCAGCGCATCGTCGACTGGTTCTGCAACGGCTCGATCGAGGAGGTCCTCGTCGGCATGGTGGACAACAAGATGCTCGACCAGCAGCAATTGCGCGAGCTGGCGGACCAGGTGGCCAAGGCAAAGAAGGCGAGGGGAGTGAAGAAAGAATGATCGCAACTCTGGCGGAGGCGGCACTGCGCTCCCTTGTGCTGGGAGGCGTCGTCTGGTTCGGTCTCAACCTGTTTCGCGTGCGTAATCCGCACGTTCACATGACGGCCTGGGTCGTCGTGCTGCTGGCCTCGCTGGCGATGCCCTTCGTGATGCATTGGCCGACGCTCACGATCAGCCGACTGATTTTCTGCCGGCCGACATCTCGATGCTGGAGATGCCGCAGCCCGCGCTGCCCGTGGTGCCCGGGGTAGCCGTCGCACCGCCGCCGCCCAAAGCTGGGCTGCCGATCAATTGGTGGCTGATCGCCACCATCGTCTATGCCGGCATTGCAGGCCTGTTGCTGCTGCGACTCGCGATCGGTCTCTGCCTGACCTGGCGTCTTGCGCGCGCGGCAAAGCCGATGAAGGGCCCGCAGATGCTCGAGGCCGACGTGCGCGTCAGCCGCGATGTGGGCGGCCCCGTCACCTTCGGCTCGACCATTTTGGTGCCGCCGCAATTCACCAGCTGGGACGCCAAGAAGCGCCTCGCCGTGCTCGCGCATGAAGGCGCGCATGTCGCCAACCGGGATTTCTATGTCCTCCTGCTGGCGCCTCAACCGCGCGGTGTTCTGGTTCAGCCCGTTCTCGTGGTGGCAGCTGGCGCGCCTCGCCGAGCTCGCTGAGATCATCAGCGACGCCGAGGCAATCGAGATCATCGACGACCGGCTCTCCTATGCGGAAATCCTGCTCGACTTTGCCAGCACCGTGAAGCCGAGGCCGGCCGAGCTCGCGATGGCGCGGGCCTCGACCGTGCGTGCGCGCGTCGAGCGCATCATCGCGGCTGCCG
>NZ_JALBHA010000395.1:0-6239 GCF_023006445.1 Bradyrhizobium sp. SHOUNA76 | reverse complement strand
GGCCTGCTGCAGCGGCGGCGCCTTGCCGACCGCGGCATAGGCCGAGGCGATCGCGGGCGGCAGATCCCCAGCCGGTCGCTCTGCGGTAAATCCCATCGCGCCACCGCCGCTATTGCGATCGGCCGCGGACGGATCGGTCAACAGCGACAGATACAGGTTCGTCAACTGCACGCCGCCCTGCTGGGTCGCGGTGCCGCTCTCGCCGGAGAGCTGCGTCAACGCGCCGGGCAATTGCGCCGGAGCAAGACCTGTCAGGATCTGGAATCCGCCCGGCAGGCTGCCACCGGCGTCGAAGACCTTGTCGATACCGCCGGCGACATTGACCGAATTTCGGGGCGTGCCGTTGGGCAGCTGCGACGACAGCGACCCGGGACCGAACATCGCGACGAATGCGAGGTCGCCACTCATCACGACGTCCCAAGACTGGCCGCTCAGATCAGCGGCGCTCGTGCTGTTCTGGTACACAAGCGTGCCGCCGGCGTAGGGAGAGCTGAACACTGAGCCGAAACTGTTCTTGGACGACGGATTCGACTGCGTCACGTTGATCGTGGTCAGGAACAATACATATTGCTGACCCGGCGTGAGCACCACGCCGCCGGTATTGACCGTAACCGGCTTTAATGTCGCGCTGGCCGGCGAGATCATCACCGCTGACGTAAACAGGGAGCTCCCGGTGATTTGGTTGTTGACCGGATCCCACCGGTAGACGGACGCGGTGAATTGCGACTGCGCGCCCGCGGATTGATTCGACAGTTCGAATGTAAATCCAGTCAGCCGGCACTGGGTCGGCGCCGTGATGGTCTGCCCGTAGGTCGCCGCGAAACACGCCGGATTGGCGGGTCAACGATCCGCATGCTTCGTCCAATTTTGCACCGACACGGCTCGACTGACGTCGCATCCTCAAACATTGGCCCCGAGCCGGGCAATCCACGGGAACCAGTGCGGTAAGCCGTTGCCACGGCTCCGAAAGTCTCCTTCGTTTAACCCGCCCGGCCGGCCGCGCTGACGGAACTCAATCCGAGTGTGTGAGTTCCATAGATGGGACTTTGTCCGGTCCACGAGGCTGCTCAGCCCAAGACGGGCCTTCATTTTGGGAATGCGTTAAGGGGGTGCAATGACCGGTACGTCCACGGGTGCTTCCGATAGCAGCCCCAAAGATTTGCCAAGAGTTTCCACCGGCAGCGACGGTTTGGATGACATTCTGGGCGGCGGTTTGGACGCCAACCGGATGTATCTCTATGAGGGGCGGCCGGGCACCGGCAAGACCACGATATCGCTTCAATTTCTGCTCCGGGGCGTGCGTGACGGCGAACGCGTGCTCTATATCTCCCTCTCCGAGACCAGGCGTGAGCTGAACCTGGTCGCGCATCGGCATGGCTGGTCGCTCGACGGCGTCGACATCTTCGAGCTGGTCCCGCCGGAGACGACGCTCGATCCCGACCGGGAGCTGACGGTCTTCCATCCCGCCGAGATGGAGCTGAGCGAAACCACCAATCTGATCTTCAGGGAGGTCGAGCGGATCAATCCCGCGCGCATCGTGCTGGACAGCCTCTCAGAATTGCGCCTGCTTGCCCAGAACCCGCTGCGCTACAGGCGCCAGGTGCTGGCCCTGAAGCATTTCTTCACCAACCGCAACTGTACGGTTGTCCTGCTCGACGACCTTTCATCGTCTCAGGACGATCTGCAGCTGCATTCGATCGCGCACGGCGTGGTCATGCTCGAGCAGCTCGCCATCGACTACGGCGCGGAGCGGCGGCGGCTTCGCGTCATCAAGATGCGGGGCATCCGCTTTCGCGGCGGCTACCACGACTTCACGATCGAGCAGGGCGGCCTGCGGATATTCCCTCGCCTCGTGGCGGCCGAACATCACAGGTCCTTTGTCGGCGAGTACACGCCGAGCGGCAACGCCGAACTCGACCAGCTCCTCGGAGGAGGCCTGGAGCGCGGCACCAATGCGCTTTTCATCGGTTCGGCCGGCGTGGGCAAATCGTCGCTTGCGCTGACCTACGCAATAGCGGCGGCAGAGCGCGGCGAGCACGCCGTGTTCTTCGCATTCGACGAGGGCCGCGGTACAGTAGAGGCACGCGCGCAAACACTTGGCCTGCCCCTGCAAAGGCACCTCGACTCCGGTAATCTCCGGTTTCAACAGATCGATCCGGCCGAACTTGCACCGGGCGAGTTCGCGGCGAACGTGCGCCGGAGCGTGGAGATCGACAACGCCCGCGTCGTCATCATCGACAGCCTCAACGGCTATCTGAGTGCGATGCCGGACGAGCGGTTTCTCATCCTGCAAATGCACGAGCTGTTGACTTATCTGGGACAGCAAGGGGCGCTTACGATCCTGGTCCTCGCTCAACATGGCCTGGTCGGACCGATGGACACGCCTCTGGACATCAGCTATCTGAGCGATGCGGTGCTCATGTTGCGCTATTTCGAGATGGGCGGCACCGTTCGGCGCGCCCTGTCGGTCGTCAAGAAGCGCAGCGGCCAGCACGAGCATAGCATCCGTGAGTTTCGCCTCAGCAGCGCGGGCATCAAGCTCGGCCCCCCGCTCAGGCAGTTCAGCGGCATCTTTTCCGGCAATCCGCATTATACCGGAACGGAAATCCCCGAAGGATTTACCGAATGAGGGCCGACCGGGACCATCGTGTCCTCATCTTTGCTCCGATCGGGCGCGACGGAGCGGCATCGGCCGAGCTTTTCCGCAACTCGAACCTCGACGCGATCAGCTGCCGAAGCCTGCCCGAACTCGTCAGCGAGATGACATCCGGCGTGGGTACCGTTTTCCTGGCCGAGGAAGGCCTGTTCGGGAGAGACACAGCGCCGCTGGCACAATGGATCGAGCGCCAGCCGCCGTGGTCCGACCTCCCCTTCGTCGTTCTCACCAGCCATCGAGAGCAGCCGGCCGTCGTGGCGTGGCGACGCAGTATCGTCGAGCTTCTCCGTAACGTTTCGCTGCTCGAACGGCCGGTTCAGCCGATGACGCTGACCAGCGCCATCCAATCCGCGATGCGGGCACGCCGGCGTCAATACGAGATCCGGGCGCTGCTCGCCGCACGCGAGCAGACCGCGCAGGAGCTCGAACAGCTGGTGGTCGAGCGGACGCGAGAGCTGGAAGAAGCCAACACGCAGCTTCGCCTCGAGATGGAGGAGCGTGCGCGCGTCGAGGAGACGCTTCGCCAGGCCCAGAAAATCGAGGCCATCGGCCAGCTCACCGGCGGTGTCGCTCACGACTTCAACAATCTGCTGATGGTGATTTCCGGCGGCCTCGACATGCTCGACCGCCAGACGGATCCGAACCGCCGCCGCCGTTTGATGGAGGGGATGGTCCAGGCGGCGCAGCGCGGTGCCAGCCTGACCAGGCAGCTTCTGGCGTTTTCCCGCCGGCAGAAGCTTCGGCCGCAGCCCGTCGACGTCGCCGCGCAGATCGGCGGAATGCGTGAACTGCTCGATCGTAGCTTGCGGGGAGACGTTCACGTCGAGTTCGACTTTCCAGACTCGCTGTGGCCGGTGGAAGTCGACCCCGGAGAGCTCGAGCTCGTCATGCTCAATCTGGCCGTCAATGCCCGCGACGCCATGCCCAATGGCGGCACGATCGTCGTGCGCGGGGAAAACCTGCCTGGTTTCAACGACGAGCAGATCGCGGGCGACTACGTCCGGCTGTCCGTCATCGACACCGGTGTTGGCATGTCTCCGGAGATTCTGGCGCGCGTGTTCGAGCCGTTCTTCACGACCAAGGACGTGGGAAAGGGGTCGGGGCTCGGGCTCGCGCAGGTCCACGGATTTGCGACCCAGTCCCGGGGCACCGTACGAATTCGATCGGAGGTCGGCCGAGGCACCAGCATCGAGCTGTACTTGCCGCGATCGTACGATCTTCCTTCCAGCGAGCGACATCTGATCGACCTCACCCGGGTGCGGCCGAAAAGAACCAACCAGGGCCAGGTCCTGCTGGTGGAAGACGACGACGAAGTTGCCGCGCTGGTCAGCGAGATGCTGGGCCAGCTCGGTTACGACGTCACGCGCGCCGCCAGCGCTGCCGGGGCGCTCGGCGCTTTGGCCGATGGCCGCTCGGTCGACGTTGTTTTTTCGGACATCATGATGCCGGGCGGCATGAACGGCGTCGAGCTCGCACGCGAGATCAGAAACCGGCGAAGCGACATCCCGGTATTATTGACCAGCGGATATGCCGAAGCCTCAGCCCACGACGCCCACGCAGCGGGCATCCAGATCCTCGCGAAGCCCTACCACATCGACGAGCTGGCGGCAGCGCTGAGCGGGGCAAGATCAAGTCTACAGCCCGATGCAGGATCCAAGCGCTCCAATTCCTGCTGAGAGCGGTCCAGGATTCGCTGCACCATCCAGGTCCGAAGTCTTACCGGAAATATCCCAGCACGAGATCGATGTCCGAGCCGCCGGCAACCGTACCGTTCAGCTCGGCGTCGATGACGCGGCGGCAGGCTTCGATCGCGGCGTGGTCGCCGAGATCATTTGCGGCTTCCAGCACGAGCCAGGCCGCGTCCACCGACGCCTTGTCCGGCGCTCCGCCGCCAATATCGGCGGTAACGGCACTGTTGAGGTTCTTCTTGCGAACGGCGGTGCCGAATTGAGGCAACATTGCAAATACTCCCCTGTCGAATTCCCGCTCAGTGGACCTGAAGCTCGGGCTGTCGGCCCGTAGCGGAATCGGCACCCGCGCTGTTCTTGCGCGACTGGTAGAATTTCAGAACGCTGCGCGAGGTCTCGATCTTGAGCCGGCCGAAATCCCGCTCGTTGTCGTGGAGCTCACGCGCCGTGATCAGATGATCCTTGGCGCCGAGGAACAGGAGCGACATGGTCGTGTCCCAGGAGAAGTCGAGCGCCTTGCACAGCACCAGAATCATCTCGCGGTTACGGTCCATCATCGCGCGCTCGATCACGTCGACCGGCAGCGACGACAGCAGCGACAGGCCGATCTGCACCTCGTCGAAGCGATGCTGGCGCGCATAGTTCGAGATCGAATCCTGATTGAGGTTGCCCTGGCGATACTGGGTCGTCACCACGCGCTTGGCGACGAAATAGCTGCGCGAGGACGGGCCGAACTTGGACTGGAGATCGCCGGTGACCTCGGTCACCGAGCTCTGGATCTGCGCCATCATTTCGGGCCGCTCGGTCTCGAGGCGGCGGCGGACGTCTTCCGACGCCTTCGAGATCAGCTGCTGGAAGATGTGGCGCGGCACGTCCTTGCGCAGGCCAAGCTGCTCCGCGAGGATCGAATCGCCCTCGGCACGGCGGACCATGTGCAACAGGCCGGAGCCCGAGAAGCGCGCGCCCTCGTTCCTCGCCACCGACGTCACGACCTCCTGGTCGCCGCGCTTGACCAGCACGTCGGTCACGGCCTCGCCGATCGACTTGCGCTGGGCGATCGCGAGCAGATGCGACTGTCCCTTGGTCATGGCGCTCTCGAGCAGCATCTTCTCGTCGAGACGATTGGAGTCGCGCAGCACGGGACCGGCGACCTCGATCTCGTCGTCGAGGGCGAGCTTTTCGATGACGTTCAGGGGAGCGTGATCGCACGCCGACATCAGCTCCGAGAGCTGGGCCCGCGCGGCGACCTCGATCTCTTCGGCGAGCCGGCCGATGACCTCGCCGAACATGCTGATCTCGTCGTCGCTGTAGCGGCCGGTAATCAGAATGTCAGTCGCATGCCACAACGCCTTCGCCCGGCTTTCGTCGGTGCCGCGCGCGATCGCGTCGTCCAGATCCTGCAGAAGCGATTTCGCCCCGTTCATCTCGATTACCCCAGTTCTTGGCCGTTCTTTTGCGAACCGTTGCGCCTTGGTTGACGCGACGCCGAATTCCTCTGGAAACGACGCTAGAGATCAAACGCGAGAATTCGGTAAAATCTGCAAATCAGTTTTGCCGGGCAAAATTCATTCAAATGCGAGGGAATGCGTTAAGGGGCGCGAAAGGCGCTGCGCAGGAGGTGCGCTCCCTCTCCCGCTTGCGGGAGAGGGCTGGGGAGAGGGCTATCTCAATAGAGGGAATCCCTAAATGGAGAGAGCCCTCACCCGCGCCTTGGGCGCGACCTCTCCCGCAAGCGGGAGAGGTGAGCCCGCACGCGGCCCAATCCGCGCAAACCCAGCCTCACGGATTCTGCGGCGTCAGCACCAGCGGCGGCTTCGGCTTGGGCTTTGCGGGCGCAGGGCCCGGGGCAGGCTTGACGTCGATGGCCGGCGGCAGCGGCGCAAGCTGCTGGCTCG
>NZ_JALBHA010000394.1:0-6305 GCF_023006445.1 Bradyrhizobium sp. SHOUNA76 | reverse complement strand
CTCGTGACGCTGCCGGGCTGGGCGCTGACGGCCGCGATGACGCTCGCAGGCTTCCTCTCCGGCGTGATTGCACCCTCGCGCGACATGCTGGTGCGCAACGCTGCGCCCGCGGGCGCAGCAGGCCGCGCCTTCGGCATCGTCTCAACCGGCTTCAATCTCGGCGGCATCGTCTCACCACTGCTGTTCGGCTGGATCATGGACCAAAACGCGCCGCATTGGGTGTTCGGCGCGTCCGTGGTGTTCATGCTGGCAACGGTGGTGCTGTCGCCGTTCACGGAACGGAAGCGGGAAGCTTCTGCAAATTGAGCGGTTGGTCTCGCCACGAATTCAACTGTCGTCCCTGCCTAGCGCGCAATTGCGCACGGGGCGCAGGGACCCATAACCTCAGGGAGGAGTCGTAGCGCGAAGCTGGTCACTCCGGGTCTTCGCCAAACAAGTCCATGTGGTTATCGCGACGAGCGCAAGCGCTCGCGCGGAGGTCTCGGATCGGCGCTTCGCTTGTCCGGGACGACAGCTGAGCGAGACGTGCAAAACAAGCAACAACAAACCGGGAAGAAGCACCAATGAGCACCCCTGATCTGATCATCCGCGGCGGTACCGTCGCGGACGGAAGCGGCGGCGAGCTGTTTGAGGCTGATGTCGCCATCAACGGCGGGACAATCACCGAGGTCGGCAAGGTCGCCGCAAAGGGCCGCGAAGAGATCGACGCGCGCGGCAAGCTCGTCACGCCGGGCTTCGTCGACGTGCACACCCATTACGACGGCCAGGTCACCTGGAGCCAGGACATCACGCCGTCCTCGCAAAACGGCGTCACCACGGCGATCATGGGCAATTGCGGCGTCGGCTTCGCGCCGTGCAAGCCTGATGACCACATCCGCCTGATCCAGCTGATGGAAGGTGTCGAGGATATTCCCGAGCCGGTGCTGAGCGCCGGCATCCCCTGGGCGTGGGAGAGCTTTCCGGACTACATGGACTGGCTGGCCAAGCGCGACTTCGACATCGATGTCGGCGCGCAGCTGCCGCATGCAGCGCTGCGCGTTTACGTCATGGGCGAGCGCGGCGCGCGGCGCGATCCCTCGACCGCAGAAGACAATGCGGCGATGGCGAAGCTCGCGGGCGAAGCTGTGCGTTCCGGCGCGCTCGGCTTCTCGACCTCGCGCACGCTCAATCACCGCACCTCGACCGGCGATTTCACGCCGACGCTGAAGGCGGGCGAGGACGAGCTCACTGCGATCGCCGGCGCGATGCACGCTGAGGGCCGCAGCGTGCTGCAATTCGTGCTGGATCTCTCCACCATCCACGAAGATTTGCCGATGATGCTGCGGGTCGCCGACACGACGAAATGCCCGATCTCGTTCTCGATCACCCAGAACGACAGGGCACCAAACCGCTGGCGCCAGACGCTGGACGAGATCAACGCGGCGGCGAAGCGCGGCCTCTCCATCACCGCGCAGATCGCGGCCCGCCCGGTCGGCCTGCTGCTCGGGCTCGAGCTCTCGCGCAATCCGTTCCAGACCCATCCGAGCTACAAGGCAATCGCCCATCTGCCGCTTGGGGAGAGGCTGGCACGACTGCATCAGCCGGGGGTGCGCAAAGCCATCCTGAGCGAGACGGCGACCGCGACCGACGATCCGCTGTTCTTCCGTCCGAACTACGACAAGATGTTTTTGCTCGGCGATCCCCCCGACTACGAGCAGCCGCCGGAGAACGCGCTGGGCCCGCAGGCGCGCAAGCAGGGCCGTCGGCCGGAAGAGCTCGCCTATGACGCGATGCTGTCGGACGAGGGCCGCGGCATGCTCTATGTGCCCTTCCTCAATTATTCCGACGGCAATCTCGATGCGACGCGCGAGATGCTGATCGACCCGCAATCGGTGCCGGGTCTGTCCGACGGCGGCGCGCATTGCGGCATCATCTGCGATGCGAGCTTCCCGACCTATCTGCTGACGCACTGGACGCGTGACCGCAAGCGCGGCGAGAAGCTCACGATCCCGTTCGTGGTCGCTGCGCAGTCACGCAAGACCGCACTCTCGGTCGGCCTCACCGATCGCGGGCTTATTGCTCCGCGCTATAAGGCCGACATCAACGTGATCGACTATGACCGTCTGCACCTGCACCCGCCGAAGGTGCATTACGATCTGCCGGTCGGCGGGCGGCGACTGCTGCAGGACGTGGATGGCTATGAGGCCACCATCGTGTCGGGCGTGGTGACGCGGCGGCATGGCGAGGCGACGGGACGGCGGCCGGGGAAGCTGATTCGGGGCGCGCAGGGGATGAATTAGGCGCGGCGTGAGGCGCGAAGGCCGCGCCTCATTCTCGGTGGCATCCCCGCGAACGCGGGGATCCATAACCACAGCGAGAAGTGCGGCGCGAAGCTAGTCACTCCGAATCTTCGGCAAACTACTTTCTGTGGCTATGGATCCCGGATCGGCGCTGCGCTTGTCCGGGACGGCAGTTGTGGTTGGGGCGGCTAGAGCCTGCCCCTCACGTCGGCGACACCGCGCCCTTCAGCGCAGCCGCCTGCGCGGCGGCACCGCGCGTCAGCCTGGCCTTTTCCGTGTTGGGCCAGAGCAAGAGCAGGCCGAGCAGTCCGGAGCCGACCATGATCGCGGCGTTGATGGTGAAGCCGGTCATGTAGCCGTCAATCGTGCTGCCGGCACGCTGGATCATCGCCCCCATCACGGCCGGCGCGATGATGCCGGCGAGCGTATAGAGCGCACCGTAGATCGCGAGGATGGCGCCGCGTTGCGAGGTCGGCGTGAACTCGCCGAGCATGGGCGGGCAGACGACGTAGATCGCCCCGCACAGACCCGAGCCGACCACGAGCAGCGCGATCTGCAGGCCGGCGCCCTGAGCGTGCGGCATCGTTGCCAGGATCAGCCCGCCGATCACCAGCGGCACCGAGCCGAGAACGCCGCGAGCCGCGCGGGTGTTGTAGCCGCGCGCCATCATCACCTGCGAGATCCACCCCGTGAGGATGACGATGGTGGCGCCGAACACCCAGGGCAGGATGGAGATGAAGCCGGCCTGGCTCTGCGAGAATCCAAGCCCCTTGACGATGAAGGGCGTGAACCAGGTCAAACCAAGTGACAGCGCCCAATAGGCGCCGAAGGTCGCCGCGACGCAGCCGATGAAGGTGCGCGAGGTGAGCAACTGCAAGTAAGGGATCTTCTGCTCGGTCGCGGCGAGGACCTGCGTGTCCTCCAGCGGCCCTTCCTTGCCGAGCGCAAGCCAGGCACAAACCCAGATCAGGCCGACGACGCCGAGCGCGCCGAACGCATAGTGCCAGGAATGATTGACGATGATCCAGTTAAGCGCCGGCACCGCGAGGATGACACCGAAAGCCGAGCCCTGCGACAGGATCGCGGTGGGCAGCGTGCGCTTCTCATCGGGGAACCATTTGTAGATGGCGTGCGCGGCGACTGAGAAAGCCGGGCCTTCGCCGGCGCCCAGCACGATGCGACAGATCAGGAGCGTGGTGAAGGACACGGTGCCGACCATCGGAAACTGCGCCAGCGCCCAGACCACCGCAAGCGCCAGCAGCACCCAGCGCGTCGGCACCCTGTTGACGATGAAGCCGACCACGATGGCGGCGATCGAGAACAGGAAGAAGAACGAGGAACCGAGCAGGCCGAACTGCTCCGGGGTGAGCTGCAGATCGGTCATGATCGGCACGCCGGCGAGACCCACGACGATCTTGTCGGCGAAGTTCACGAGCATGAAGAGGAAGAGGAGAAAGGTGATGGTCCAGGCGCCCTTTGGCGTCGCGCTTGACACCCCCGCCGACTTGGCCGCCGCCTCTGGCGTTCCCTGAGCGCTCATGAATCTCCCCGTCCTTGTCTTTCGGTCTTTTGGCACTTTTCTGATTTGGCCGTCTTGGAAGCTAACAACGGCTTCAAGACCAACGCAACCAGCATTTCCCCGGCAGGTGTGCTACGCAGCAATTCCGCTAATTCCGTCCGGCGTCGTTCATCGTGCTGAGCATCCGAAACCTTTCCAAGACCTTCTCCTCGGCCGGCGAACCGGTCCATGTGCTGCGCGGCGTCGATCTCGACCTCAGGGACGGCGAACGCATCGCGTTGACCGGCGAATCCGGCAGCGGCAAGAGCACGCTGCTGCATCTGATCGCAGGGCTCGATGCCGCCGATAGCGGCACGATCCGGCTGGCGGATATCGAGATCACAGAACTCTCCGATGCGGGGCGCGCCAGGCTGCGGCGCGACCGGATCGGCCTGGTTTTTCAGCAATTCAACCTGATCCCGAGCCTGTCGGTCGCGGACAATCTGGCCTTTCAGGCGCGGATCGCCGACCGTCACGATGTGGCCTGGACGAAAGAACTGGTCGAACGGCTCGGGCTCGGCACCCTGCTCAAACGTTACCCAGAGCAATTATCGGGCGGGCAGCAGCAACGCGTCGCGATCGGCCGTGCCCTGGCGACGAAGCCGTCGCTGCTGCTGGCCGACGAGCCGACCGGCAATCTGGACGAAGCCACCGCCGAGAACGTGCTGGCGCTGACGCGCGATCTCGTCGCGCGCACCGGCTGCGGTTTCCTGATGGTGACGCACAGCCTGCATCTGGCAGCGACGCTCGACCGCCATCTGACCCTGCATGCGGGACAGATCGCATGAGGCGCGCGCTGTGGGTCCTTGCCGTCCTGCTCAGCCATTGGCGGCGTCACAAGATGCAGTTCGCGACGCTTCTGGTCGGGCTGATCGCGGCGACCGCGCTGTGGAGCGGCGTCCAGGCCATCAACCAGCAGGCCCGCAACGCCTATGACCGCGCCGCGGCGACGTTCGGCGGCGCCCGCACGGCGATGCTGGTTGCGCCTGCGAGCGCGACCTTTCCCCAGGAGTTGTTCGTAAAACTCCGCCGTGCCGGCTGGCCGGTGTCGCCGGCGCTGGAGGGCCGGGTCCAGATCAACGGACGTTCGCTACGCCTGCTCGGGATTGAGCCGGTGACGCTGCCGATCGACGTCGGCAACGCACCGCGCCTTGGCACTGCAGATTTGAGCAGTTTTGTTGCTCCGCCGGGCCGGACATTGGTGGCGCGGGAGACGCTGAGCGATCTGCAGGAGCAGGAGGGCGCAGCGCCTCCGACCAGCGACGGCGCAACATTGCCGCCGCTGCGCGTACTGCCGCAGCTTGTGCCCGACGTGCTCGTGGTCGATATCGGCGTGGCACAGCGTCTGCTGAACAAGCCGGACCAGGTGTCGCGGCTTCTGCTCGGCAAACCGAAGAGCAAGCCTGCGCCGCTGGCAAGCGTCGTCGGCGACCAACTGCAGCTGATCGAGCCAACTGCGGAGACCGAGCTGGAGCGCCTCACCGACAGCTTCCATCTCAACCTCACGGCGTTCGGCCTGTTGTCGTTCTTCGTCGGCCTCTTCATCGTCAACTCGGCCGTCGGACTCGCTTTCGAGCAGCGGCTGCCGATGCTGCGGACGCTGCGCGCCTGCGGGGCCTCGGCGCGGCTGGTCAACACCGTGCTTGTGATCGAGCTCGTGGCGCTGGCCCTGGTCGCCGGGCTGATCGGGCTCGTCTGCGGCTATTTCATTGCGGCGGTGCTCCTGCCCGACGTCGCGGCATCGCTGCGTGGGCTCTATGGCGCACAGATTCCGGGGCAGCTCACCTTACGGCCTGAATGGTGGCTCGCCGGCATCGGCATCAGCATTGCGGGCGCGCTCGTTGCGGCAGCAACGAGCCTGGTCAAGGCGATCAGAATGCCGGTGCTGGCGACGGCGCAGCCCCGCGCTTGGCAGCAGCGGCAGCGCCGCTGGCTGATCCTGCAGAGCCTGGCCGCCTGCGCCGTGTTCGCGGTCGCTCTGCTGTTGCTTCGCTATGGCGAATCACTGATCGCGGGCTTTGGCCTGCTGGCGGCGCTGATGCTCGGTGCGGCCCTGATCCTGCCGGCGTTTCTCGAACTGCTCCTGCTCGCGGGTCAGCGCGCCGCGCGCAAGCCGCTCGCGCTGTGGTTCTGGGCGGACAGCCGACAGCAGCTCTCCGGGCTGTCACTCGCGCTGATGGCGCTGCTGCTCGCCCTCGCCGTCAATGTCGGCGTGTCAACCATGGTCGAGACGTTCAGCCGCACCTTCATCGGCTGGCTGAATGGACGGCTCGCAGCCGATGTCTACGTCAGCACCTCCGACAATGCGCAGGCCCTCGCCATTCGAAACTGGCTGCGCGAGCGCAGCGACGTGCAGGCGATCCTGTCGGGTGGCCGCGCCGAGGCGCTGGTTCAGGGGCAGCCGGTGGAACTGCTCGGCCGGCCCGACCACACGCTCTATCGTGAGCGCTGGCCGCTGCTGGACGCCG
>NZ_JALBHA010000393.1:0-6350 GCF_023006445.1 Bradyrhizobium sp. SHOUNA76 | reverse complement strand
AGGCGCTGCCGTCATCCGCGAGCAGCACCAGGGCCGAGAGTGCCGTCAGCGCGTCGCCGCCACGACAGGGCTCACGCCGCTTCGGTCGCATCGGCGCATTCCAGAGCTTTCGTCGCGGCCCGGTGCCGTCCGTCGGCAAAGATGCGACGATAGAGCACGACCGAGACGAGCCAGGCGATTACGAACAGCGCGATGACGGCGAAGCCGACATTGGCGAGCGACTCGTTAAGGCCGTCGACCAGCGTCCACACGCCCCCGGACAGGCCGAGCCGGTCGGCGGCCAACCCGAGCGCCTCGATGCCGCCGATCAACAGCGCGACTGCCACGGAGGCGCCAGTGATCGTGAGGTTGTACCAGAGCTTTCGCAGGGGATCGACGAACGCCCATCGATAGGCACTGACCATCAGCGCGGAATCGGCGGTGTCGACCAGCGCCATGCCGGAGGCGAACAGCGCAGGGAAAACCAGGATATCCGCAACCGACGCGCCGCGCGCGGCTTCGGTCGCGGAGATGCTGAGCAGGCCGATCTCGGTCGCCGTGTCGAAACCTAGTCCAAACAGGAAGCCGAGCGGATACATGTGCCATGGTTTTGTGACCAGGCGGAACAGCGGTCCGAGCAGTCGCGCGAAGACGCCGCGATTGGCGAGCAGCCTCTCGAGGCCTTCGGCGTCGTGGACGCCCTGCTCCCGTGCAGCACGGAACGTCCGCCACAGGCCGACCAAGATGACGAGGTTGATGGCCGCGATCACGAGCAGGAACATGGCCGACACCGACGTGCCGATGAGGCCACCGATCTCCTTGAGCAAGCTGTCGCCGCCAAGGCTCACCACGCCGAGCGCGAGCAATATGGTCGCGGCCACGACGACGGTGGAATGGCCGAGCGCAAAATAGAGGCCGACACTGTGCGGCGCGCCGCCCGTCTGCATCAATTTGCGCACGACGTTGTCGATGGCGGCGATGTGGTCGGCATCGACGGCGTGGCGCAGACCGAACACCCAGGCCAGCAGCGCAGTCGCCAGCACCGTCGGCCGGTCGCCGAACAGCGCGAAGGCCCAGGCCCAGGCGGCGATGTTGGCGGCGATGAGTCCCCCGAACAGCAGCAGCGTTCCGGATTCGATCGCCCGTAAAGTCCGCCTCACCGCTTGCTCCATCCACCCGATCCCGCAGTATGATGTTTATCAAGAACCCTCATACTGGCAAGAGCAAGAGCCGCGCCGCTTTGGCGCCTTGCGGCCGAAAAAACACAGCAAAACGGAAATCACCTCATTGATTCAATGGAAGATTTTTCGTCCGGCGCTGACAGCGCCGGAGCGGGATGCTCTGCTTTTATTGGCAAGCAACTATCGAACTTTGACGACCAATCTGACCGGTCTGCACGCGACGGTCAGGGACATGCCTGCTGCAGGCTGCAGCGATTACATATCCACGGTCATCGACAGCAGATAGGTGCGTGGTGCTCCCAGGAAGAACGTTCCGAATGAAGCCACGCTGGACCAGTAACTCTCGCCGGTCACATTCTGGATGTTTGCGCGGAAAACCGTCTTCTTGCCGTTGATCGCCGTGGTGTAACGGGCGCCGAGGTCGAGCCGCGTCCACTCCGGGATCGGCTGCTTGTTCGCGCTGTCGACGAACTGCCTGCCGGTGTAGATGACGGCGCCGTTCAAGGTGAGATCTCTCATCCACGGCAAGTCCCACTCCGCCCCGATATTGGCCTGAATGTTCGCAACGCCGATCGGCGTGTTGCCCAGATTGGCCGCAACCGCGGTCTTCGTCAGGGTGCCATCCAGCAGCGAGATTCCTCCGAGGAGACGAACATCCGGCAAAAGCTCGCCGAAGACGTTGAACTCGAGTCCGCGGACCCGTTGCTCGGCGGTCGCCGCGAAGCGCCCGGCGGACAGCTCTCCACTCGCCTTCGATATCTCGAAGGCGCTGAAGGTGGTTGCGATGCGGCCGAACTCCACCTTGACGCCGGCTTCGTACTGCTTGGCGACGTAGGGCTGCAGCACTTCGCCACCATTGGTAACGCCCGGCTGCACCGGCGCAACATCACCCCGGGCGAGGCCTTCGACATAGTTCGCGTACAAGGAGACATTGTCCAGGGGACGAACGACGAGGCCGACCACCGGAGTCACGGCGCTCTTGTCATAGGACGTCGTCAGCGTCCCGACATTGGAGGCGTAATTGTTCGCCTCGATGCCCTGGCGCCGGACACCCAAGGTCAACAGGATGCGCTCATCGAGCACGGACATGGTGTCCGCAATCGAAAGCCCCGTGAGCTGGCTGTCCGAGAGCCGGGGGCGGTCGCTGATCTCGTTGGCAAACTGAGTTGGCGCAATGGTCGGATTGTAGATGTTCGACCCGACCACGCTGCCATTGGTCAGCCGCCGGTACAGCGCGTCATGGTAGACCGAGGCCTGGAAGGCAAGGGCATGGTGGACGAAGCCGGTGTCGAAGCGGGCGCGGAGGCCGCCATCATATGTGGTTCGGTCAATGCTCAGCCCGAAGAACTGAGGCGTAGAGGTCGTGTTGCCGTTCGCGTTGACGATGGTCGGAAGACCGAAGAATCGCTCGACATTGGTCTTGGAGCCACCGACGTCCGCAAACAGCGTAACCTGGTCGCTGAGATCGTATTCGGTCCGCAGCAACACCGATTTGTCGGTGATGTGCGACCATTCCCAGGGCTGGGTCACGTTCAGCCGGCCATCCGGTGCCTTCGGCACCTGCAGGCCGGGAGCCATGAGAAACGGACGCGACGGAGCATCGAACCGATCGGTTTGCGCGATGAGATAGAGCCAGGACCTGAATCGCTCGCCCTGATAGTCGAGAGCCAGCGATCCGACACCTGTCGTTTCGGACTGGCGATCGATCGGCGTGTCGCCGTCGCGGAGGCTCCCGCTGGCCCGTACGCCCCATTGCTTGCCGTCGCCGTAACGCCGCGCGACATCCCAGTGACCGCCGAAGCGTGCAACCGAGCCGTAGCTTGCGGTCAAGCGGGTCAAATCCTCTTCCGCGCGCTTGGGCACGACGTTGATGACACCGCCGACGCCGCCATTGGGCGCCATGCCGGAAAGCGCGGCTGAAGGCCCCTTGAGCACTTCGATGCGCTCGACGTAGTCGGTAAAGATGCGATATGTCGGCGCAATTCCGTAAAGGCCCTCGAAGGCGAATTCACCGTTGTTGCCTTCGTTGATCGGGAATCCGCGAATGTAGAAGGAATCCACGATACCGCCCGTCGGGTGGGAGCTTCGCACGGACGGATCGAGGATCAGGGCATCCGCACCGGTTGCCGCCTGCCGATCCCGAATGAACTTTTCCGTGTAGCTCGTCACGTTGAACGGTGACTTCATCGTGCTGGTATTGCCGAGCATTCCCAGCCGCGCGCCCTGAGCGACCTCGCCACCCGCATAGGCGGGAGCGACCCCCGATTGCGGTCGCGCTGCGGCTGTTTCGACTTGCGCGGCGCCACGCGTCGGGGCGCGTCGCGAATTCGATCGGGCCCGGACATCGTTTCGTTTGGTCGGCGCACGGCGGGCCGATTGTTGCGCCGGCGCATCGACGGTCACTGGTGGAATGGAACTGCCGCCGTGTGGCGTTTGGGATCGAGCAGGCGATTCAAACCACGCGAGCAACGCAACTCCACCCAGCAGCGCCGCGCCAAAGCGCGCTACCGTCTCAACTCCACCCATACGTCGCATTTCCAGAAAGCCCTCATCGATGGCCCTCTCTAGAAAGGCGCTATGGTGACGGCAACGAAAATGCGTGCGCTGCGATTTAGAATGTCTCGATCATCGATGACTGCAGTAGAAACTTTATCTGGAACGATTCCAATGACGCTGTGCGGCCGCGCGCAGAATGACGATGCGCGGTTGGATCTGCGACAGCGTCCCTTGCAAAATGCCGAGCGATCGAGATCACGACTCGTGTTGCGAGACGGGCGATGTTGAGCTGGTGAATCTCGCTGGTGCGCTCCCGGCAAGCAAGCCGGCGTGATCTCAGTCGCGCTTGATCCCGATCGACTTGACGATCGGTGCCAGGCGGGCCAGCTCGTCCTCGACCAGGCGCTGAAACTTGTCAGGACCTGAATCGACGTCCGGCTCCAGACCTTGCGAACGATAGCTTTCCTGCAACTGCGGATCGGCCATCGCCGTACGGGTCGCGATCGCGATCCGCTCCACGATCGCATCCTGTGTCGCTCTCGGAGCGAACAAGCCAAACCAGCCGGCATAGCTGAGGCCCGGCATGCCGGATTCGATGACCGTCGGAATGTCCGGCGCGCCACTCAACCGCCGATCGCTCGTCACGGCGATCATCCGCAGCTTGCCCGCATGGTGCAATTGCAGGATCTGGCTCGAGACCACGGCAATGACCGAGGAGATCTGGCCGCTGACAAGGTCGTTGGTCGCGGGCCCCATGCCGCGATAAGGAACATGGACAAGGTCCGCCGTGAGACCGGATTGCATCCTGAACATCTCTCCGACGAGATGATTGCCGGTGCCGACGCCCGGCGTGCCATAGGAAAGCCCGCCCGGATTGCCCCGCGCAAAAGCTGCCAGCTCTCGCAGGTCCTTCACCGGCAAGGAAGGATGAACCGCGAATGCCAGCGTGCTGGTGATCAGGCGATAGATGGCGCGGAAATCGCGAACCGTGTCGTAGGCAGGCTGCGCGGAGGACAATGGAATCATCACCTGGGTGCTGCCATTGCCGAGCAAGAGCGAATAACCGTCGGCTGCGCTCTGCGCCACCGCGGCGGTACCGATCGCACCGCCGGCGCCGCCGATATTCTCGACATAGATCGGCCCCAGCAGCGAGCCGATCCTGTCGGCCCAGGGACGGCCGATCTGATCACCCGCGGCACCAGCCGTGTAGGGAATGACCAGCCTGATGGGGCGGGAGGGGTATTCGTCAGCGGCTGCGCCGCCAGGCCAGACGGCCAGCACCGAGACCCCCGCCGCCATATCGAGCAGTTCTCGCCGTGAGAGAAGGGACATCTTCTGCGTATTCGGGACTGAGCTGGTCATCATACACGAATGTGGCGCCTGGAAAACGCGCAGGACGAGCGACTGCGGAATTAAGAATTTGGTAACGATACGAACGTGGTTGAACGCATTAATGCAAATTGCACGCCGCCGGTGTCTAGCCCGTAACGACCCTGCTATAAAGCGAGTGACGGCTCGATCGATCTTCGCGAATTGTCCGGTTTCCTTGATTGCGCATGAACAAGCTTAGCAACACGTTCGACATCGCCATCGAGCAGTCGTTCGACTTTCTGTCTCCGGAATATGCCGAGCTGTTTGATCGCTCGGCCGCTACCGCGTTCCAGCATCCGATCTGGCTGCACTGCCTCTACACCAGGCTCGCGCCGGAAGCGGGTGCGGCACCGCTGGTCGTCGTGGTCCGCCACCGCGCGACGGGAGCCCTCGCGATGGTGCTGCCCCTGCTCCGGATCCGGCGCGGTCCGATCCGAACCGTCGAGTTCGCCGACCTGCGCGTCTCCGACTATCTGGCGCCGGTCTGTAGCCCGGAATTGTTTTCGCAGCTGCTCGACGACGCGGCTGCATGCGCGGAGATTCAGCGCCTCGTTCGTCCTTTCGATCTGCTCCGAATGACCAAGCTGCCCGACGGGCGGCTTCCGATCGAAAACCTCCTGGCTGCGTCGCGCCGCGTAGCGATGGACACCAACGCCTACGCGACGGTTCTTGTCGCGCCGTTCGAGCAATGGCGAGCCAGTGCGATCGATCGCTCCTATCAGAAGGAGCTCGCCAAGAAATATCGTCAGCTCCAGAAGAAAGGCGAGCTGAGCTTCTCATGCTGCAACGACAGCGCCTCCGTGATTGAGGCCATGGAGGTGATGAAGAAGTTTCGCGGTCCGCGCTTTCAGGCGCAAGGCGACGGCGATCTGCTGCAGCGCCCCGAATATTTC
Source organism: Bradyrhizobium sp. SHOUNA76 (assembly GCF_023006445.1). Classification (NCBI taxonomy): domain Bacteria; kingdom Pseudomonadati; phylum Pseudomonadota; class Alphaproteobacteria; order Hyphomicrobiales; family Nitrobacteraceae; genus Bradyrhizobium; species Bradyrhizobium sp. SHOUNA76. The sequence continues at coordinate 430 of NZ_JALBHA010000393.1, read as the reverse complement.
GGCTTCTATTCCGACGTGGCCCTTCGTGGTCTCGGCGCCTTTGTGCGCCTCTACGCCATGACGATGGACGGCGAGGTGATCGCCGCCGTGCTCGGACTGTGCCATCGCGACAGCTTCCTCATCATCATGAGCGCCTTCGACATCGCCGGCTACAAGAGCCAGTCCCTGGGCGCGCTGATGTTCGAGCAGGTGGCGCGGGACTGTATCGAGCGCGGGGATCAGATGCTCGATTTCACTATTGGTGACGAGCCCTACAAGAAATTGTTCGGCGGACAGCCTTCGCCAATGTGGGCGGTCACGAAAGCCGGCAGCACCGCAGGCGCCGTCGCCCTGTTCGCGCTGAAGCAGGCTCCCTGGCTGAAACTGGCGGCCAAGCGGCTATCGGATCTGCGGCTGCTGCCCGCCCGCACCCCAACGCCCACGCGCTGAC
>NZ_JALBHA010000392.1:0-6355 GCF_023006445.1 Bradyrhizobium sp. SHOUNA76 | reverse complement strand
GGGACGTCGCAACGGGCCTGCCGCTGCTGCGCGAAGAGCTCAATCGTGCCGGCGACGCGCGCTTCCTGCCGCGCTTTCTCCCGCTGCTCGGCGAGCTCGCCGCGTGCTGCCTGGAGGCCGGCCAAATCGAACGTGGCCTCGAAATGATCGAGGACGTCCTCGCCCGTTGCAACGACCGGCAGGAGCGCTGGTATCTGCCGGAGCTGATCCGCATCAAGGGAGAATTGATGCTCAAGAGCCCGCGGCATTCGGAGCACGCCGAGGCCCACTTTCGCGAGGCGATCGACATTGCCGTCGAGCAGGGCGCGCGCTTCTGGGAGCTGCGCTGTGCCGCCAGTCTCGCGCGGTTCATGATGGCCGCAGGCCAGAGCGCGGAGGCTCGGGCCATTCTGAAGAATGTCACCGGATCGTTCGCCGAGGGCTCCGAGATCGCCGACATGCGCTCGGCCCGCGAGCTGATGGCGCAGCTTAGGAACTGACCGATGTGCGCTAACGGGGAATTTCGTTAGGTTGAATCGATTGCCGCGGCTTTACTTGCCTCTCCCGCTTGCGGGAGAGGTCGGCGCGTCCGGGCGATGCGAAGCATCGTCCCGCGCGCCGGGTGAGGGCTTTCTCCTCTGGGGGATTGTCCCATTGCGGAGATACCCGACCCTCTCCCGCAAGCGGGAGAGGGCGTGCAGCTCCGTCGCGGCAACGATCAAGCCTTTTTCTTCATCAGCCTCCGACAGCAGCCGCGCGGCGCGGCAGCTTCCAGCCGGGCCGGATGAAGTGGCAGGTGTAGCCGTCCGGATAACGTTCGAGATAATCCTGATGCTCGGGCTCGGCTTCCCAGAACTCGGCTGCGGGCGCGACCTCGGTCACCACCTTGCCCGGCCAAAGGCCCGACGCCTCGACGTCGGCGATGGTGTCTTCGGCGATCCTCTTCTGCTCCTCGCTCGTCGTGAAGATCGCCGAGCGGTAGCTCGTGCCGAGATCATTACCCTGGCGATTGAGCGTGGTGGGATCGTGGATCTGGAAGAAGAACTCCAGCATGGTGCGGAAGCTGGTCCTTGCGGGGTCAAACATGATTTCGATCGCCTCGGCGTGACCTTCGTGATTGCGATAGGTCGCGTTCTTCACGTGCCCGCCGGTGTAGCCGACCCGGGTGGAGATCACGCCCGGTTGCTTGCGGATCAGGTCCTGCATGCCCCAGAAGCAGCCTCCGGCCAAAACTGCGCGCTCTGTCGTCATATCTCCGCTCCCGATTGATTGCTCGGTCCGTTCCGTGCCCCTAACATAGGCTCTCGGCCACCCGGCCGAAAGCCATGCTATTGACGCGTATCCACCTGTGCCCCTAGGCCCGGTGGACCCGGGATGCTCGCCTTAAGCCAGCTTGGCGTCGAGGGTGATCGCTGCGTTGAGCACCTTCGACACCGGGCAGTTTTTCTCGGCCTCGCCGGCGATCTTGGCAAAACCCGCATCGTCGAGGTTCGGCACCTTGGCACGCAAGGTCAGCGCGGATTTGCTGATCTTGAAGCCTTTGCCTTCGGGCTCGAGGGTCACGGCGGCTTCGGTCGAGAGCTCGTCGGGCGTGAATCCCGCCATCTGAAGGCCGAAGGCCAGCGCCATCGTAAAGCAACCTGCATGGGCCGCTGCGATCAACTCCTCGGGATTGGTCCCCTTCTCATTCTCGAAACGCGTCTTGAACGAATAGGGCGTCTGCGCGAGTACGCCCGATTCGCTGGTCAGATGGCCAGTTCCATCGCGACCGGTGCCTTTCCAGACGGCCGTTGCTTTGCGGATCATGTCAGTTCTCCCTGTCGTTTCAGTACCGGGCTCCTTACCGGAGCAAGGCGACATTGGCGTGGCGGGCGAGCAACGTTGCGGCTTCAGCTCGGCAGAGGTTGGCCGGCCTGCTCGCGCACAATGTGATCGGCGTACCATTCCGCCCAGTTCTCATCATGTCCACCGGTCCGCCGCTCATGTTCGCCATGCGCCGCCGCCGCCCGGTGGAGTGCGGCCGCCAACTCCGCCTGCGAAGCGAACGTCGTGCCGCCGCCCGCGATGCGCCCCGGCAGTCGCGTTGTCACCTCCTGGAACAGCCAGCCGTTGCCATCGGGATCGCTGAACGATGCAAAGGAGCTGTAGCTGCCGCGGTTGGGGTCGGCGCCACTGATCCGATTACTGCCGAACAGGTACGGCTCGTCCGGCCCGGCGTGCACGTCGCCGGCACCGTGGAATGGCATGCTGACTTCGACGCCGCGGTCGAGCAGATCCCGTCGTGCCGCCTCCAGATCGGCGACAATCAGGTACAGCCCTCGCACCGAGCCGGGTGCGGCGGCAGTCACATTGTTTCCGAAGATCACCGAGCAGGCCGAGCCAGGCGGGGTGAACTGGATCACACGCCAGTCGTCTCCCGAGGTGAAGTCCGCGTCCAGCCGCCAACCAAGGCGCGCGTAGAACGCCTTGGCGCGGTCGACATTGGACACGGGGATCACGACGACTTCGAGCTTCCAGTCGGCGCTGGGCGATGTCGAGAGTTCGGGATCGGTTTCGATAGTGGTCATGTCGTGTCGAGCTCCCTGATGTGAGCACGCTACTACGGATGAAGGGCCGCTATGCGGCGGCGGGCGTCTGAGCGGCCTGAATTGAGAGTATCTTCAACAGGATATCGCCGCCCGCCCGGCTCGCAAGTCCTAACACATTCTAACACGCCAAGCCGCACGCGCGCCGCCATGGTGGAGACATTGCTCGGTGGACATGGCGGGACATGGCGCTTCTAGACGATGTGATCGATGCCAGCGGCGGAATGACCCGCTGGAACAGCTTGAGCCGTTTCACGCTCCACCTTTCCATTGGCGGAACGCTGTTCGCCAACGCCGGACATGCCCGGGAATTCAAGGACGTGACCGCGGAGGGCTCGACCCGGACACAATCGCTCCGCTTCACCGGCATCACCGGAGGCGAACGCTCCGGCTCTTTTCAGCCCGACGCGATCACCATCGAGAAGCTGGATGGTGAGGTCCTGCAGACCTGGAGCAACCCCGTCCCAGCGTTTGCCGAGGCCGGCTCGCCCGCGCTTGCGGACGAGCTGCATCTCGTCTTCTTCTGCGGTGTCGCGATCTGGAGTTATCTGACGATTCCATTCCTGCTTGCTCACCCCGATGTCGTGATCGAGGAGCTGTCGCCTTGGCAGCGGAGCACCGAAACCTGGCGCCGGTTGCGAGCGCAATTTCCGCCGCACCTGGTCACGCTCGCGTCGGAGCAGATCCTCTATTTCGACCAGAGCGCCCTGCAGCGGCGCGCGGATCACGCGCTCTTCGGGATGAAGGTCGCACACTCCTCCTGGGCGCATGACAATTTCGGCGGCATCGTGGTGCCGACGCTTCGACGCATTCAGGCCATGCAGCCGGACGGATCCGTGATCGCCAAGCCCGTGCTCATGGATGTCGAGATTTTCGATGCCGTCTTCGAGTAACGCCGACGGCTTCAAGTTTGGATCGGATTTGCGAGCATCGAACGACGCGCTCCTGCGGCGGGCTGTCGCACCCAAACGCAGACGCACAAAATCTAACAGATCCTCATCACCCCTAACGGGCGTCACGGCCGACCCAGCCCTATCCTCCGAACATGGAAAGCATTGGTTTGCGCGTCTGCCGGCGTCGCAAACAGGCGCAAGCCAGGAAAGGACGAGCGATGTCGAACAATTTGCAGGCGGCGCATGCCGATGGTCCGGGCGACGCGCGGGATCCCGAGATTCTTCGCCGTACACCGGTCATCGCCCGGGACAGCCAATGCACGGGGATGGAGTTGCCGCGCGTCAGGGTCAATGCCTTGCCGAAATGGCGGCTGCGGCGCGTCGAGCAATATGTCGCCGATCATTTCGACCGCTGCATCAGCCTGTCCGAGCTCGCCAATGTCGCCGGCCTGTCCAGGATGCACTTTGCAGCACAATTCCGCGCCGCGACCGGCTACCGCCCTCGGGAATATCTGCTCCATCAGCGGACCGAGCATGCGAAGGCGCTGCTCGCAACCACAGAGCGTCCATTGGCGGAGATCGCGCTGGCCGTGGGCTTCAGCACGCAGGCGCATTTTTCGACCGTCTTCAAGCGCATCAGCGGCGAGTCTCCGGCGCGCTGGCGCCTCGCCAGCAAGGGTGAAGGGCTCGCGGTCGAAGCACCTCCGCGGCGTCGTCCTTCTGCCGATCGCGATTGGATCACCAGCGCAGCCGCGTAAGCACACGGCAACGCACCGTCGAAGGGACGCTGCGCTGCGTCCGCGGCACGCCGCTCCCTACACCGGATCGAACGCGCGGATCGGCGGCAGATTGCCGGTGAACTTCTCGACCTCGACCGCCGTCAGCTGACCGGTACAGCCCTGCGCCAGGGATGAGGTCCCGATGTCGCGGGTGAGCACGTTCGGATTGCCGTGAACGCAGAGCGGCGCCTCGTCCTCGGGATCCATCGGATCGTACCAGGCGCCGGTCGGAAGCTGCACCACGCCGGGCGCGATGCCGTCGGTGACGTGGACCGCCGCAAGGCACGCGCCGCGCTCGTTGAACAGGCGGATGATGTCGCCATCCCTAATGCCACGCGCGTTCGCGTCGACCGGGTTCATTCGCGCGACCTCGCGGCCGCGATGTTTCGCGGCAAGCGAATGTCCGCCGAAATCGAGCTGGCTGTGCAGGCGCGTCACCGGCTGGTTGGCGACGAGGAAGCATGGCGCTCCTCGCTTCGGCATGTCGGTCTTCTCCAGCCAGACCGGATGACCGGGACAATCCGCGTCGCCGTGGCCTGCGATCTTCTTCGAAAAGATCTCGATGCGGCCGCTCGGCGTCGGCAGGCCATGATTGACCGGGTCTTCGCGAAAACGACGCAGCCGGCCGCCGTCATCGGGCTGCTGCGGCACGACAAGGCTGCCGCGCGCCCAGAATTCGTCGAAGCTTGGGGCTTCCAGACCGCGCCTGGCAAGCGAGGCGCGGGTCGGCTCGTAGAGATACTCAAGCCATTGCCGCGATGTACGTCCCTCGGTGAAAGGTTCGCGAGCTCCGAGACGATCGGCGAGATCGGCGAAGATATCGTAGTCGTCGCGCGCAAGGCCGAACGGTTCGGCGACCTTATGCATGGCGACCATCAGGGGATCGTTGGTGGAATAGCCGATGTCCTCGCGTTCGAGCGTCATCGTCGCGGGCAGCACGATGTCGGCATGCCGGGCCGTGGCGGTCCAGGCCAGCTCGTGCACGACGAAGGTGTCGAGTTGCGCAAACGCCTTGCGCAGGCGGTTGATGTCCTGATGGTGATGGAAGGGATTGCCACCGGCCCAGTAGACCATGCGGATGTCCGGATAGGTCCGCGTCTCGCCATTGTAGCGATAGGTGGTGCCGGGATTGAGCAGCATGTCGGCGATGCGCGCCACCGGAATGAAATCGGCGACGCCGTTGCGGCCCTGCCCCAGCGTCGGCCCCGGCACGTCGTTGACACGGCGGCCGTAATAGCCGATCGCCCCGAGCGAATAGGCGTAGCCGCCGCCGGGAAGGCCGATCTGGCCGAGCGCTGCCGCCAGCACCATGCCCATCCACACCGGCTGCTCGCCATGCTCGGCGCGCTGCAGCGAATGCGAGACGGTGATCAGCGCGCGCTTGCCGGCGGCGCGGCGCGCCAGCTTTCGGATCGTCTCGGCATCGACGCCTGAGATGGCCGCGGCCCATTCGGCATGTTTGGGCTGGCCATCGCTTTCGCCCATGAGATAGCGCAGGAAGGTGGGCCAGCCTTCGGTGTAGCGATCGAGGAAGGGCTGGTCGTGCAGACCTTCGCTCACCAGCGTGTGGACGAGGCCGAGCATCAAGGCGGTGTCGGTGCCGGGCACGCAGCTCATCCATTCGGCGCCGGCTTCCACCGGCAGATCGTCACGCAGCGGGCTGACCAGGACGAACTCACAGCCGCGCTTGCGCGCCGCCGCCATGGCGCCGCGCTCGACATGCTTGCTGATCGAGCCGCCGGCCACCATGGAGTTCTTCAACGCCATGCCGCCGAAGGCCAGCACGATGTCGGTGGTTTGAGCAATCTGCTCCCAGGTGACGTTGCGCTTGGTGATATCCTCATAGCCCGCCAGAATCTGCGGCAGCAGCACCGAGGACGCGCCCGACGAGTAAGTGTTCACCGAGCGGACATAGCCGCCCATCGCGATGTTGAGGAAGCGATGCACCTGGCTCTGGGCGTGATGAAAGCGGCCGGCGCTCGACCAACCATAAGAGCCGCCGAACACGGCGCTGGGGCCGCGCGTGTCGCGGATGCGGCAGAGCTCATCGCCGAGCAGATCGAGGGCCTTCTCCCAGCTCACGGAGACGAACTCGTCGCGGCCGCGGCGATTGTCCGGG
>NZ_JALBHA010000391.1:0-6373 GCF_023006445.1 Bradyrhizobium sp. SHOUNA76 | reverse complement strand
GTGCCGGGCTTCGGCGCCGCGGGGTACGCGCGCCGGCGCCACCGGGGCGATCGGCACTACTTCGCCGGTATAGGGCGAGATCACCGGATTCTTGTTGAGGTCATAGAACTTCTTGCCCGTGGTCGGGCAAATACGTTTAGTTCCGAGTTCGGACTTGGCCACGGCAGGAATCCTGGGAATGTCTGAAAAGCGGTGTTTCACTTGGCTAGTTGGCGGCCCGCTGTCAATAGCGCATTACGGGAGAACGACATGCCCGTGACGGGGCGCGGACCATGTGGTACCTGCGCCGCAGTCCCCTCGGGGCTCATCCAAGGACACAATCTTGACCCATTCCGACCAACCGAGGCCGCTTCAGTCTCGCGCCAGCGGTCCCCTGACCGGGAAAGTACGGGTGCCCGGGGACAAGTCGATCTCTCACCGGGCCCTCATCCTGGGTGCGCTCGCGGTCGGCGAGACCAAGATTTCAGGTCTGCTGGAGGGCGAGGACGTCCTCAACACCGCCAAATCCATGCAGGCGCTGGGCGCCAAGGTCGAGCGCATCGGTGATTTCGCCTGGAAGCTAAACGGCGTCGGCGTCGCGGGTTTCGCCCAGCCCAAGGCCGCGCTGGATTTCGGCAATTCCGGCACCGGCTGCCGGCTGGTGATGGGCGCCGTGGCGGGATGCCCGATCTCGGCGGTGTTCGACGGCGACGCCTCGCTGCGCAGCCGCCCGATGCGCCGGATCCTCGATCCGCTCGAAAAGATGGGCGCGAAGGTCGTTTCTGGTGGTGAGGGCGGTCGGCTGCCGCTGACCCTCCAGGGCGCGCGCGATCCGCTGCCGATCACCTACACAACCCCGGTCGCCTCGGCCCAGATCAAGTCGGCGGTGCTGCTGGCGGGCCTGGCTGCGCCGGGTACCACCACGGTGATCGAGACCGAAGCCAGCCGCGACCACACCGAATTGATGCTGAAGCATTTTGGCGCCGACATCTCCTCCGCGCGGGAGGGCGTGCATGGCCGCCGTATCACGCTCAGGGGCCAACCCGAGCTGCATGGCGCCACCGTGGTGGTCCCCGCCGACCCCTCCTCGGCGGCTTTCCCGGTGGTCGCAGCGCTGATCGTCGAGGGCTCCGACGTCGTTCTGTCCGACGTCATGACCAATCCCCTGCGCACCGGCCTGTTCACCACACTGCGCGAGATGGGCGCTTCCATCGAGGAAAGCGAAGTGCGGGGTGATGCCGGCGAGCCGATGGCGCAATTGCGCGTGCGGGCCTCGAAGCTGCGCGGCGTCGAGGTGCCGCCGGAGCGCGCGCCCTCGATGATCGACGAATATCTGGTGCTGGCGGTGGCGGCGTCCTTCGCCGAAGGCACAACGATCATGCGCGGCTTGCACGAACTGCGCGTCAAGGAATCCGACCGCCTGGAGGCAACCGCCGACATGCTGCGCGTCAACGGTGTGAAGGTCGAGGTGTCCGGCGACGATCTCATCGTCGAAGGCCGTGGCCACGTTCCCGGCGGCGGCCTCGTCGCCACCCACATGGACCATCGCATCGCGATGTCCGCGCTGGTGATGGGCTGCGCCTCTGACCAGCCCGTGAGCGTCGACGACACCGCCTTCATCGCCACCAGCTTTCCGGATTTCATTCCGATGATGCGTTCGCTAGGGGCCGACTTTTCATGATCATCGCCATCGATGGGCCCGCGGCCTCGGGCAAGGGGACGCTCGGCAAGCGCCTTGCGCACCATTACGGCTATCGTCATCTCGATACCGGCGTGATCTATCGCGCGGTGGCCTATGCGCTGATGCAGTCCGGGCACGATCTCAACGACGAGGCGGCTGCGGTGCAGGCGGCCTTGGAGCTCGATCCCGAGAAGTTCGGCAATCCGGCCCTGAAGACCCAGAAGGCCGGTGAGGGCGCCTCGATTGTCTCGGCGATCCCTGGGGTGCGCGAGGTCCTGGTCAATTTCCAGCGGCAATTCGCCGCCGATCCACCCGGCGCCGTACTGGATGGCCGGGACATTGGAACCGTGATCTGCCCGGACGCCGACGTGAAAATCTTCGTCGTCGCCGACCCCAAGGTCCGCGCCCGCCGCCGGACCATGGAGGCCAAGGCGAGGGGCGAGGAGGCGGACGAGGCTGCGGTGCTCGCCGATATCATCCAGCGCGACGAACGCGACAAGAACCGCCCGATTGCGCCTTTGAAACCGGCCCCGGATGCTTACTTGCTAGATAACTCCCAACTGGATATAGAAGGCGGCGTCCGGGCCGCCATCGACATTATCGAGGCTGTCCGAGCGGGCCGGTCGCGGGGTTAAGCCGCCGCCGTCATTGGAGGAAGCGCCCGCTCCCGCTCTTTGAGGTCGATACGTCAGGTCCCTGTTTGGGACCGGCGCGATCCAGGCTCCGGACAAAGATTTTCCACGTATCGGACGCGCGGGCCTCTGCCGGCCCGCTTCCGCTGTTCCGCCGCCAAGGCCGGAGCAGCGAGCGGTCGCTCGAAGGTTTTGCGGACCTTCCGACACTGCGTGTGCGATGCGCCCATGAACCCAACGGCCGGCACGACATCCGCAACTGGAGAACAAATGGCTTCGACTTCTGCTGATACCTATAGCCCGTCGCGCGACGATTTCGCGGCGATGCTCGACGAGTCCTTCGCAGGTGGCAACCTGCAGGAAAGCTCCGTCGTCAAGGGCAAGGTGGTTGCAATTGAAAAGGACATGGCCGTCATCGACGTCGGCCTGAAGACCGAGGGCCGCGTCGCCCTGCGCGAATTTTCCGGCCCCGGCCGTGACAGTGAACTGAAGGTCGGCGACGAGGTTGAAGTGTTCCTCGATCGCATCGAGAACGCCCTCGGTGAAGCCGTGTTGTCGCGCGACAAGGCGCGCCGCGAAGAGAGCTGGGGCAAGCTCGAAAAGGCGTTCCAGAACAACGAGAAGGTCAACGGCGTCATCTTCAACCAGGTCAAGGGCGGCTTCACCGTCGATCTCGACGGTGCCGTGGCCTTCCTGCCGCGCTCGCAGGTCGACATCCGTCCGATCCGCGACGTCGCGCCGCTGATGAACAACTCGCAGCCGTTCCAGATCCTCAAGATGGACCGCCGCCGCGGCAACATCGTCGTGTCCCGCCGCACCGTGCTGGAAGAGACCCGCGCCGAGCAGCGCCAGGAGCTGGTGCAGAACCTCGAAGAGGGTCAGGTCATCGACGGCGTGGTCAAGAACATCACCGATTACGGTGCGTTCGTTGATCTCGGCGGCATCGACGGCCTGCTGCACGTCACCGACATCGCGTGGCGCCGCGTCAACCATCCGACCGAGGTGCTCTCGATCGGCCAGACCGTGAAGGTCAAGATCATCAAGATCAACCACGAGACGCACCGCATCTCGCTGGGCATGAAGCAGCTGCTGGATGATCCGTGGCAGGGCATCGAAGCCAAGTACCCGCTGGGTGCCCGCTTCACCGGCCGCGTCACCAACATCACCGACTACGGTGCGTTCGTCGAGCTCGAGCCGGGCATCGAAGGCCTGATCCACGTCTCCGAGATGTCGTGGACCAAGAAGAACATGCACCCCGGCAAGATCGTCTCGACCTCGCAGGAAGTCGACGTGCAGGTGCTGGAAGTCGATTCCGTCAAGCGCCGCATCTCGCTGGGCCTCAAGCAGACCATGCGCAACCCCTGGGAGGTCTTCGTCGAAGGTCACCCGACCGGTTCGACGGTCGAGGGCGAGGTCAAGAACAAGACCGAGTTCGGCCTGTTCCTGGGCCTCGAGGGCGACGTCGACGGCATGGTCCATCTCTCCGACCTCGACTGGAAGCTTCCGGGCGAGCAGGTGATCGACAACTACAAGAAGGGCGACATGGTGAAGGCCGTTGTGCTCGATGTGGACGTCGAGAAGGAGCGTATCTCGCTCGGCATCAAGCAGCTCGAAGGCGACCCCTTCGCCGAGCCGGGCGATGTCAAGAAGGGCGCGGTCGTGACCTGCGAAGTGCTCGAAGTGAAGGAGAGCGGTATCGAGGTGAAGATCACCGGGACCGACTTCTCGACCTTCATCAAGCGCTCGGAGCTCGCCCGTGACCGCAACGACCAGCGCGCCGAACGCTTTGCCGTCGGCGAGAAGGTCGATGCCCGCGTGATCCAGTTCGACAAGAAGGCCCGCAAGGTCCAGGTGTCGATCAAGGCGCTCGAAGTCGCCGAAGAGAAGGAAGCCATCGCGCAGTACGGCTCCTCCGATTCGGGGGCGACGCTCGGCGACATCCTGGGCACCGCGCTCAAGAACCGCGACAGCAAGTAAGCGAAACCTGCGTTTCGCTGACATCGAAGCCCCGGCGCGAGCCGGGGCTTTTTTGTGCTCGTAGTTGCCGCCTGTAGCCCGGATGAGCGCAGCGACATCCGGGATTCTCACCTCGCGGATCGACTTCCCCGGATTATGCTTCGCTCCATCCGGGCTACGCAGTCACAGCCTTGTTTTCTTCAAATTACGCCGCAATTGATGTATCCAGATAAGCCGTTGGTCACGCCGTGACGGCACAACGCGCCCGGCCTTTCATTTGGAGATATCTCGATGTCGCTCGATTCGGACATCATCGTCGATCGCCGCCGGATCCGTCGCAAGCTGACGTTCTGGCGTGTCATGGCCGCGCTGATCGCGATCGCGGCGATCGCAAGCTTTGCGCTGATTGCGACACCCGGCGCGCGCGGCACCTTCGCATCCGCCGGCGCGATCGCGCGGGTCCACATCGAGGGCCTGATCCGCAGCGATTCCGATCGCACGCAGGCGCTGGAGCGGCTGGAGAATTCGCAGGCCGCCGCCGTCATCGTTCACATCAACTCGCCGGGCGGCACCACTGCCGGCTCCGAGCAGCTCTACGATTCGCTCGTCCGGCTGAAGGCAAAGAAGCCGCTCGTCGTGGTGGTCGAGGGCCTGGCTGCCTCCGGGGGCTACATCACGGCGATTGCCAGCGACCACATCATTGCCCAGCAGAGCTCGCTGGTCGGGTCGATCGGCGTGCTGTTCCAATATCCCAACGTCTCGGAGCTCCTGAAGACCATCGGCGTCAAGGTCGAGGAGGTGAAGTCGTCGCCGCTGAAGGCCGCGCCCAACGGTTTCGAGCCCACCAGCCCCGAGGCGCGCGCTGCGCTCGATGCGCTGGTGAAGGATTCCTACGCCTGGTTCAGGGGACTGGTGAAGGAACGGCGTGGCATGGATGACACGCAGCTCGAGAAAGTGGCCGATGGCCGCGTCTTCACTGGACGCCAGGCGATCGATCTCAAGCTGATCGATCAGATCGGCGACGAGAAGACCGCGGTGACCTGGCTGGTCGAGCAGAAGGGCGTCAAGAAGGGGCTCTCCGTGCGTGATTACAAGCTCGAGCCGCGCTTTGGCGATCTGTCGTTCCTCAAGACAGCCACCGCCATCACGCTGGAAGCGCTCGGTTTGGGCTCGATTGCGCATCAAATTGGGCAAACCGGCGTTGCGCAGGCGGTCGATCGGTTCGGAATGGATGGAATGCTGGCCCTGTGGCAGCCGGCCGCCTCAAACTGAGGGATCTGGGCGAGCGCCTGAGGGTTTTCCCGTCTGACGGGCGCCGGGGCAGCCCGCTTTTTCGGCATTTGTCACGCATTTTCACGACGCTCAACCTTGATTTAGCGTCTTGACAGATCAAGGTATTTTCACGGAAATGGTCATCCGCACGCTTCCGGGTCCTATCTCTCGATGATCAAATCCGAACTTGTTCAGCGTATCGCCGAGCACAACCCGCATCTGTACCAGCGGGATGTCGAGAACATTGTGAATGCGATTCTCGAAGAGATCGTAGCGGCCCTCGCGCGCGGTGATCGCGTCGAGCTGCGCGGCTTCGGTGCCTTCTCGGTCAAGCATCGCCCCGCACGCGCCGGGCGCAATCCACGCACCGGCGCCCATGTGCCCGTCGATCAGAAGAGCGTTCCGTTCTTCAAGACCGGCAAGGAAATGCGCGAACGGCTGAATCGCGACCATCCGGATCCCGGCGCGCCAGACTGAAGCGTGAAAAGATCGCGCTTCAGGTCATTGTTTGAGCAGGATCTTTTCGGAAAACCGCTGCACACTTTTCCGGATCATGCTCTAAAGCCAACGTCTGGGTTTGCCGCGGTCGCGTAACATGCGGCCGGAAACTTGATTCAAGGCGAGCGAAGCGAGATGCGAAAGTTTCTGACCGCGCTGATCGTGATTCCGCTGGGCGTGATCCTGGTGGCCTTCGCGGTCGCCAACCGGCACTTCATCACAGTCTCGTTCGATCCCTTCATTGCGAACGACCCGTCATTGTCGGTCACGCTGCCGCTGTTCCTGCTCCTGATCCTGATCGCCGCCCTCGGGGTCTTCGCGGGCGGCTCTGCCGTGTGGGTCGGCCAGCGGCGCT
>NZ_JALBHA010000390.1:0-6397 GCF_023006445.1 Bradyrhizobium sp. SHOUNA76 | reverse complement strand
GGCCGGCCGGCGCTGCTCAAGGTTCCGCGGCTGATGGGCCAGACGCTTGGCTTCGTCTCGTTCGGCCGCGTCGCGCGTGCAGTTGCGAAGCGAGCCGCGCCGTTCGGCCTGCGCATGATGGCCTACGATCCCTTCATCCAGGAAACGCTGATGTACGACCACGGCGTGATCCCGGCGACGCTGAACGAGGTGCTGTCGCAATCCGACTTCGTCTCGATGCATGCCCCGGCGAGGCCCGAGGTCCATCACATGCTGACCGAGAAGCACTTTCGGCAGATGAAGAAGGGCTCGATCTTCGTCAACACCGGACGCGGCGCCACCGTGGACGAAGAGAGCCTGATCAAGGCGCTGCAGGAAGGCTGGATCGCGCACGCCGCCCTCGACGTGCTGGAGAAGGAACCGCCGTCGCACAACAATCCCCTGCTCCGCATGGAGAACGTGACCCTGACCGCCCATGTCGCGTCGGCCTCGGCACGGTTTGACGAAGCGCGCAAGCGCCGGGTGGGCTACGAATTGTCACTGGTGCTGCAGGGCATGTGGCCGGTAAGCTGCGTCAATCCGTCGGTGCTGCAAGACACCGCGCTCCGTCGCTGGCAACCCGTCAGCATGGATCGCGGGCCGAACAGCTAGGCGGCCGGCGCTAAGGCGCCAACGACCGAAACGACCCTTCACCGGCGACCAACGCCGGGAAGGGAACATATATAGGGAGGTACTGATGAGGAACGACATCACACGTCGTGATGCCTTGGCGCTGGGCCTATCCGCTGCAACGTTCGCCGCCACCGGTGCTGCAGCGCAAACATCCAACATCAAAGCCGCCGACGTGGCGGCGCCCAAACGCGAGATCGAGAAGGGCGCGTCCTTGCGCATGCTGCGCCCGGTGCGCTTCGTTCAGGCCGACGAGGACGTGTTCCGCGCAAATACGGCAAAGTTCAGCAAGGAGACCGGGGTCGAGGTCAAGGTCGACTTCGTCGGCTGGGAGGACATCAACCAGCAGACCGCCGTCACCTCGAACTCCGGCGCGGGCCCCGACATCATCATCGGCTTCTCCGACGCCCCCCACATCTACGTCGACAAGCTGATCGAGCTGACCGACGTCGCCGACTATCTCGGCAAGCGTTATGGCGGCTGGCTGCCGCTGGCGCAGAAATACGGCAAGAAGAGCAAGAGCGAGTCCTGGATCGGCCTGCCGTTCGGCGCCACCGCAGGTCCCCTGATCTACCGCAAGTCGATCCTGCAATCGGTCGGCTTCGACAAGGTACCGGAGGATCATGCCGGCGTGCTCGACCTCTGCCGCAAGCTGCACAAGGCCGGCAAGCCGGCCGGCTTCGCACTCGGCAACGCCAAGGGCGACGGCAACGGCTTCGCCAACTGGGCGCTGTGGTCGCACAACGCTGCCCTGCTCGACGAGGAAGGCAATGTGGTCATCAACAGCAAGGAGACGATCGCCGCGCTGAACTGGGTCAAGGAGCTCTACCCGACCTTCATCGCCGGCACGCCATCGTGGAACGACGTCAGCAACAACCGCGCCTATTCCTCGCAGGAGATCTCCCTCACCGCCAACGGCGTCTCGCTGTACTTCTCGTTGAAGAACGATCCGGCGACCAAGGCGATCGCCGAGGACAGCGAGCATCAGTTGCTGCCCAAGGGCCTCGCCAAGGTCTCTCCGATGGCCGGCCTGACGCTGAACGCCATGGTGTTCAAGCACAGCCCGTATCCGAACGCCGCAAAGGCCTTCCTGCAATACATGCTGGAAAAGGACCAGTACGAGCCGTGGCTCAACGCCAATTCCGGCTACTGGTCCCAGCCGCTGGCCGCTTATGCCGAGGCCGCCGTGTGGTCGCAGGATCCCAAGGTGAAGCTGTTCAAGAACTCGATGAACAGCACTTACTATGACGGCTACAAAGGCCCGATCTCGACGGCGACCGGAGCCGTCAGCGCCGACTACGTGCTGATTCAGATGTGCGCGTCCGTTGCGACCGGCGCGGCCACGCCGGAAGCCGCCGCCGCCGAAGCCGAGCAGCGGTGCAAGCGGTACTTCCGGCGGCAAGGCCGGTAGACATCGACAAAGCCGCCGTGATCGCGAGGAGCTCGTGACAAAATTGCAAAGCAATTTTGCACTGAAGCGACGAAGCAATCCAGACTGCCTCCGCAGACTCAGACTGGATTGCTTCCGCCTTCGCCAAGGCTTCGGCGGACAAGTCGCTTCGCTCGCAATGACGACGTGGTGACCTTCAACGACAGGACAACACACTAATGTCCGTGACCACCCTCTCCTCCCCCGCACTGGCGCAGCGGCAGCCGTCCTGGCTGGTGCGGCTGTTCGACTACAAGCCGTTCCTCATCGTGATGTGCCTGGCGCCCGCGATCGGGCTGCTCTCGGTGTTCCTCACTTATCCGCTTGGCCTCGGCGTCTGGCTCGCCTTCACCGACACCACGATCGGCCGGCGCGGCATCTTCGTCGGCTTCGAGAACTTCCAGTATCTGCTCACCGATCCCCTATGGTGGAACGCGGTATTCTACAGCGTGGTCTATACGGGGATCGCGACCTTCGGGAAGTTCGCGCTCGGCTTCTGGCTCGCGCTGCTGCTCAACAACCATTTTCCGTTCAAGAGCATCCTGCGGGCGATCATCCTGCTGCCCTGGATCGTGCCGACCGTGCTCTCGGCACTGGCGTTCTGGTGGATCTACGATCCGCAGTTCTCGATCATCTCCTATCTCCTCGTCGACGTGCTGCATTGGCGATCGAGCAACATCGACTTCCTCGGCTCGCCATGGCCGGCGCGCTTCTCGCTGATCGTCGCCAACATCTGGCGCGGCATTCCCTTCGTCGCGATCTCGCTGCTGGCGGGCCTGCAGACCATCTCGCCCTCGCTCTACGAGGCCGCGATGCTGGACGGGGCCAGCGCCTGGCAACGCTTCCGCTACATCACCTTCCCGATGATGATGCCGATCCTCGCCATCGTCATGACCTTCTCGATCATCTTCACCTTCACCGATTTCCAGCTGGTCTACGCCATCACCCGAGGCGGGCCGGTCAACTCGACCCATCTGCTGGCGACGCTGGCGTTCCAGCGCGGCATCGCCGGCGGCGAGCTCGGCGAAGGTGCGGCGATCGCGGTGTCGATGATCCCGTTCCTGGTGTTCGCGACGCTGTTCTCATATTTCGGCCTGGCACGCCGCAAATGGCAGCAGGGAGAGGCCAATGACTGACACCGTCGCGCAACCGGGCGTCGCGGACGCCAAGGCCGCACCCGACACCATGGCTTGGGATTCCGGGCTGCGGCGGCTGATGATGATCTATTTGCCGCTCGGCTGCTTCGTGCTGATCCTGCTGTTTCCGTTCTACTGGATGGCGATCACCTCGTTCAAGCCGAACGCGGAGCTGATGAACTACAAGGATCACAATCCGTTCTGGATCTCCTCGCCGACGCTCGCCCACATCAAGCATCTGTTGTTCGACACCGCCTATCCGCGCTGGCTGAAGACGACGATGCTGGTCGCGATCGGTTCGACCACGCTGTCCTTGATCGCGTCTACGCTCGCCGCCTATGCCATCGAGCGCCTGCGCTTCCGCGGCAGTCCTTATGTCGGCCTCGGCATCTATCTCGCCTATCTCGTGCCGCCGTCGATCCTGTTCATCCCGCTCGCCACCGTCGTGGTGCAGTTCGGCCTGTTCGATTCGCCGCTTGCCCTGATCCTGGTCTATCCGACCTTCCTGGTGCCGTTCTGCACCTGGCTCCTGATCGGTTATTTCAAGTCGATCCCCTATGAGCTCGAGGAATGCGCACTGGTCGACGGCGCGACACGCCTGCAGATCCTGCGGCGTATCACGCTGCCGCTCGCGGTGCCCGGGCTGATCTCGGCCGGCATCTTCTCCTTTACGCTGTCCTGGAACGAGTTCATCTATGCGCTCGCCTTCATCCAGAGCGGCGCCAACAAGACCGTGCCGGTCGCGATCCTGACCGAGCTCGTGACCGGCGACGTCTACCAGTGGGGCGCGCTGATGGCGGGATCGCTGCTGGGATCGCTGCCGGTTGCGATCTTCTACTCTCTGTTCGTGGATTACTACGTCTCCTCGCTGACCGGCGCGGTAAAGGAGTAGATCGCAACTGCGGCGTTTGGCCCGGTTTCACAAAACTGCAACACGCGATCCGCATAACGCGTGCGTCCGCCAACAAGCGCGCGGGCCGCGCGACGCTGCTCGATGGGGTCGGCCTGATGGTTGCGGCCGGCGAGATGGTCGCCATCATCGGCCCGAACGGCGTCGGCAAATCGACGCTGCTGCGGCTGCTCTCCGGCGATCTCCGGCCGAACGCAGGCGAGGTGCGCCTGAAGCAGCGCGCCATCAGCAGCTTCACGCCGCGGGAGCTCGCCGCGCACCGCGCGATGCTGTCCCAGCACATCAACGTCACCTTCCCCTTCACCGTCGAGGAGATCGTGCAGATGGGCGCAGGCGAGCGCAGCGCGCGTGAAGCTGGACCGCTCGTCGATGCTGCGCTGGACGAGGTCGGGCTAGCACATTTCCACGAACGGCAATTGCCGACGCTATCAGGCGGCGAGCAGCAGCGCGTCCATTTCGCCCGCGTCCTGGTGCAGCTCGCCTGCGGCGAAGCCGAGCATGGTCCGGGACTTCTGCTGCTGGACGAGCCGACCTCGAGCCTCGATCTGCGTCACCAGATCGACCT
Source organism: Bradyrhizobium sp. SHOUNA76 (assembly GCF_023006445.1). NCBI lineage: Bacteria > Pseudomonadati > Pseudomonadota > Alphaproteobacteria > Hyphomicrobiales > Nitrobacteraceae > Bradyrhizobium > Bradyrhizobium sp. SHOUNA76. The sequence goes on along the minus strand of NZ_JALBHA010000390.1, from coordinate 1,709 downwards.
CGTAGAAGCCGCCCGCCGCCGCGCCGGCAGCGGCACGGCCGTGATCGCGATCCTGCACGACCTCAATCTCGCAATCCGTTTCGCCGACCGGCTCGTCGTGCTGGCTGGCGGCAAGCTCGCCGCAGACGGCTCGCGGACGGATGTCCTCACCCGCGAGACCATACGCGACATCTTCGAGATCGACGCCGTCGTGCATCAGGCTGACGGCGTACCGTATGTGCTACCGCAATCGATGCGGGCAGCGGTGCCGCCGCGGTGAAGGTGCGCTCCCTCCCCCGCTGGCGGGGGAGGGCTGGGGAGAGGGTGTCTCGACAACGAAGATTCTCCCAGAGGAAAGAGCCCTCGCCCCAACCCTCTCCCGCAAGCGGGAGAGGGGGCGCACCTCGTTCGTGGCCGGCAACCTACCCCGCCGGCACGATCACCATGCCCTTGTCCTTTGGCCAGCGGATGCGCCAGGCGAAGTTGATGTCCTTGACCTCGCCGGCCTTGGCGTCGAACGACCATTCCAGCACGCCGCGCTTGTCACGGATATCTTTTGCTGTGGGCGGCGTGGTCGCGGGCAGCATCTCGACGACGATGTCCTCGCTCTCGCTGACCGGCAGCTGATCCTCGATCGCGACCTTGATCGGGAAGTCGTGACCATTGCGGATGGTGGTCTTGAACGAACGCTCGTCCGTCTTCGACGTCGTGACCAGAAGTCCGGCCGAGCCTTCGTTGCGCTTGAGCACAGCGCGCTCGATTCGGACCTTGTCGTCGGCGCCGAAGCCGAGCCGCACGATGTCGTCCTTGGCAGAGGCTGAGATCTTGCCGCGACCGACAAAGACGCCGTCGCGATAGATCGCGACCTTGCCCGGCAACAGCGTCGTGTCATCCGTCTGCTTGAAGCTGGCTTCGAGGAAGGCGGTCGGATCCAACACCGGCGCGGCGCGGACAGCGAGATCGGCCGGCACCGTCATTGCCGCGATGCGCAGGCTCTTGGCGCCCTCGGCTGCGCCGAGGCTGACGCGACCGGGAATTCTGAAGGTGGCCTGGAAGTCGCCGATCTCGGCGACAGCCTGCTGTTCGTCGGCGCGTTCACGCGGCTCGGCCGACTCCGCGACCTTGGCCATCGCGGGCGATTGTGCCTGACGCGTCATCGGCGCGGGCCGCGCCAGATCGGAGGCCGTGCCGAGTGCCATTGGCCTCTGCGGTTGCGGATATTGCGCCACGAGCGAGCCCAGCTCCGGCGCGCTGCCGCCGCGGCTGATGCGAACCGTGGAGACGCCGAGCGTGACGTTGGACCAATCCTCCCCGGTCGATTGCGTGATCTCGGCACGACGGACCAGCTCCAGTTGCGCCTTGCGGTCCTTGGCGCCGGTGTCGAGCCGGGCGTCGTAGAGCGGCATCCAGCGCGCATTGCGCACATTGTAGGTGACCCGCAACGTCGCCTTGGTCGCGGCCGGCGCGGCAATGTCCATGCGAACCTCGAGCTTGCTCGCCGGCTTGGCCTTGCGCTCGGCTTCGAGCTGGGCGATCTGGCGATCGATCTCGCGCAATTTGCGCGTCGCATCACGGATGGCCGTATCGGCGCTCGCAATTTCCTCACCGACCGCGGCAAAGGCCGTGCGCCATTCCGCAATCGGCCGCGCCTCGCCCTTCTCGCCGATGCCGACGGGGGCGGCTTCCGCAAAGTGCTCGGCGAACTTGCGGCGGGCGTTGGCCGAGTCGAT
>NZ_JALBHA010000038.1:0-26729 GCF_023006445.1 Bradyrhizobium sp. SHOUNA76 | reverse complement strand
TGCGGCTCGAGGCCGAGCGAGCCGAGCAGCTCCTGCGCGACCGGCTCCGAGGCCGACGGCGCGATGCCCCAGAGGCCGGCGACGAATTCGAGATATTCGAGCGGGGTCAGCTTGTCGTAGATCATCGGCTCGTCGGAGACCCAGGCCATTACCTGCTTGGCGGCAACGGGGTCTTGGAGCGCATCGATGCCGAAGATCGAGACCGCGCCCGCATCGGGGCGCAGCAGGCCCGCGACCATGCGCAAAGTCGTTGTCTTGCCGGCGCCGTTGGGGCCGACCAGGGCGTAGAATTCGCCGGCGTGGACGGTGAGATCGAGGCCGTCGACCGCCAGACGGTCAAAACGCTTCGTTAACCCCAGGACTTCCAGTGCCGAGCTGTCCGACTTCATGACGGCCACACCATCCGGTTTTGCATCGCCCGCGACCATGGACCCGAAGATGTTTCGGCACCATGAATCGCGCTGCCGCAAATTCCGCGCTCCGGATTGGACTAAAGGCAAGTCACCGTTTGTTGACAGCGCTGGACGGTTCAGGCTGAATTGGTTCCGGACAAATGGCGCCAACGCAGCGACACGACTGCGTAGCGACTGGACACAAGATGCGGCAAGGCGGTCGGAAAGAGCCGCCGGTTGTATCGGGAGGACGCGCGTCGATGCTGGATTTCGTTCAGCAGCTGGTCAGCGGTGTTGCGCTCGGCTGCGTTTACGGCCTGATCGCGCTCGGCTTCGTGCTCGTCTACAAGGCCACCGAGGTCGTCAATTTCGCCCAGGGCGACCTGATGATGCTCGGCGGCTTCTTCGCCTTCACCTTCATCGGCATGATGGGCCTCAACTACTGGATCGGTTTTGCCGGTGCGGTGGCCGCGATGGCGCTGTTCGGCATGCTGGCGGAGCGCGTGGTGGTGCGGCCGATCCTCGGCTATCCGCAATTCTCCATCATCATGGCGACGATCGGGCTCGGCTATTTCCTGCGCTCGATCGCCGGCATGATCTGGGGCACCGATGATCTGAAGATCGAGACTCCGTTCAGCCAGGGCGTGCTGCGGATCGGCTCGCTGGTGCTCGCCTATGACAAGCTGTCGGTGATCGCGGCGACGATGATCCTGTGCACGCTGCTCTATCTCTTCTTCAACAAGACCACGCTCGGCACTGCGATGCGCGCCAGTTCCGAGAACATGCTCGCCGCCTACTACATGGGCATCCCGGTTAAACGCGTGGTGTCGATTGTCTGGGCGATCAGCGCGGCGGTCGCGACCTGCGCCGGCGTGCTGCTGGCGCCGATCACCTTCATCCATTCCAATGTCGGTCTCGTGCTTGGCTTGAAGGCGTTTCCCGCCGCGGTCCTCGGCGGCTTCGGCTCGATCCCGGGGGCGGTGGTCGGCGGCGTCCTGATCGGCGTGATCGAGAGTATGGCCGGCTTCTACCTGCCCGAAGGCTGGAAGGACGTCGCGCCCTACCTCGTGCTGCTCGCGGTGCTGCTCCTGAAGCCTGAAGGCCTGTTCGGCCATCACGTCCGCAAGAAGGTCTGAACACCATGCGCTTCCTGTTCAAGACCGACTATGAGGACGACATCAAGCTGGTCCCGCATTCGGGCTATCTGGTCTCGTACGGAATCCTGCTCGCACTGCTGTTGATCGCGCCCTTCGTGCTCTCCAGCTATCTGATGAGCCAGCTCGTCTTCGTCTGCATCTATGCGACCGTCGGCGTCGCGCTGCTGATCCTGACCGGCTTTACCGGCCAGGCCTCACTCGGCCACGCCGCCTTCCTCGCCATCGGAGCCTACACGGCGGCCTATTTGCAGAAATATAACGTGCCGTTCCCGGTCTACTTCCTGGCCGCCGGCGCGTTGACCGGCTTGATCGGCGCCCTGGTCGGCTTTCCCGCCCTGCGCCTGACCGGCATCTACCTCGTCATCGCCACCATCTCGTTTGCCTTGATCGTCGAGGAGATCCTGGCGCGCTGGGAAAGCGTCACCCACGGCAACGAGGGCATGCGGGTCAAGACGCTGTCGCTGCTCGGCGTCGCGGTGCCGCGCGACAGCCCCACCTTCTACTTCCTCTGCCTCTCCGTGCTGGTGCTGACCATCATCGGTACGCTGAATCTCTTGCGCTCGCCGACGGGACGCGCCTTCGTCGCGATCCGCGATTCAGAGACGGCGGCACGCAGCATGGGCGTCAATGTCGCGCTCTACAAGGTGAAGTCCTTTGCGATCTCGGCGGCGATCACCGGCTTTGCCGGCGTGCTGTTCGCCCACAAGCTCTCCTTCATCTCGCCGGAGATGTTCACGCTGCAGCTTTCGATCGAGTTCATCATCGTGATCCTGATCGGCGGCACCTTCAGCCTGCATGGCGCGGTGCTGGGGGCGATCTTCATCGTGATGATCGATCCCTTCCTGACGTATTTGAAGGACGACCTGCCAGGCATGATCGGCGGCATCGCCGCGACATTCGGCGCCGGCCCGTCCACCGCGGGAACCATCCAGTCGAAGGTCGCGGCCTTCGCCTCGCTCAACGGCCTGAAGGGCGCGATCTACGGCATCATCATCGTGCTGTTCGTGCTGTTCGAGCCGCTCGGGCTCTACGGCCGCTGGCTGAAGATCAAGCTCTTCTTCCAGCTGTTCCCGCTCTACAAGCGCGCAACCTTCAAGCGGCAGAAGATCTACGTGAAGTCGGAGCGGAACCGATGAGCTATTTCCGCGCCGAGAACCTGTCGCTGCATTTCGGGGGCCTGAAGGCGGTCGATGCGGTGTCCTTCGCGGTCGAGAAGGGCGAGATCCTGTCGATCATCGGGCCGAACGGTGCGGGCAAGAGCTCGATCTTCAACCTGATCTCGCGCATCTACCGGCCGACCTCGGGCCGCATCTTCTTCGAGGACCAGGACATCACGCAGGAGCCACCCTACGACATCGCAAAACTCGGCATCGCGCGGACCTTCCAGAACATCGAGCTGTTCGAGAATGCGACCGTGCTCTCCAACCTCCTGGTCGGCCGCCATCGGCACTCGACCACGCAGCTATGGCAGGAGCTCCTGTTCCTGCCGAGCGTGCGCGCGAACGAGAAGGTGCATCGCCGCAGGGTCGAGCAGGTCATCGAATTCCTCGATCTCGAACCCTATCGCGACAAGCTGATCTCCGGCCTGCCTTACGGGGTGCGCAAGGTGATCGAGCTGGCGCGCGCACTTTGCTCGGAGCCGAAGCTGATCCTGCTCGACGAGCCGTCGTCCGGCCTCAATGTCGAGGAGACCGACGACATGTCGTTCTGGATCCGCGACATGAAGAGCGAGCTCGGCATCACCGTGCTGATGGTCGAGCACGACATGTCGCTGGTCAACCGCGTCTCCGATCGCGTCATCGCGCTGAACTACGGCAGGGTGCTCGCGATGGGCTCGCCGGCCGAGGTGCAGCAGCACCCCGATGTCGTCGCTGCGTATCTGGGAGCATGAGGCGATGGATGCGATCGCGACACCCGAGACCATCCTGAAGCTCTCCAACGTCGAGAGCTATTACGGGCCGATCATGGCGATTCGCGGCATCTCGCTGGAAGTGCCGCGCGGCCGCATCGTCACGCTGCTGGGGGCCAATGGCGCCGGCAAGACCACGGTCCTGAAGACCATCTCGGGCATTCTCGATCCGCAGAAGGGCTCGATCGAATTCATGGGCAAGCCGATCCAGCGCATGGAAGCCGACAGGATCGTGCGGCTCGGCCTCAGCCACGTGCCGGAGGGGCGCGAGGTGTTTCCGTTCCTGTCCGTACGCGAGAATTTGATGATGGGGGCCTATCCGCGCAAGGACCGCGACGGCGTCGCGGAGGATCTGGAGCGGGTTTATGGTTATTTCCCGCGCCTGAGGGAGCGCATCAGCCAGCCGGCCGGCCAGCTCTCCGGCGGCGAGCAGCAGATGCTGGCGATTGGGCGCGCCCTGATGAACCGGCCGATGCTGCTCTTGCTCGACGAGCCCTCGCTCGGCCTGTCGCCGCTGCTGGTGAAGGAGATCTTCACCATCATCCGCCGCGTCAATGAGGAGCAGGGCATGTCGATCCTGCTGGTCGAGCAGAACGCCAAGGTCGCGCTGGAGACCGCGCATTACGGCTACGTGCTGGAGATCGGCCGCATCGTGATGAACGACAGCTGCGACCGCTTGATGCATTCCCAGGACATCCAGGAGTTCTACCTTGGCGCCAAGGAAGCGGGTGCGCGAGGCGAGCGGCGCTGGAAAAAGAAGAAGACGTGGCGGTGAGGAAGAGCTGGCAGTAAGATGAGATTGTCCATCCGCAAGCAAAGACCGCCGGCAAGGCAGGCAGCGGAGGGGAGAGCGACAAGGAGGAGAGGCGCATGGCCCGACCGGCGGTGCTGACGGTCGCCGATACGATCGCAAAGTGCTTTCTGCGCGCTGCCGAGACGCGGGGCGAGCGGCCGGCCATCCGAGAGAAGAAATTCGGGATCTGGCAGCCGACGAGCTGGCGCGAGTGGCTGGAGATATCGAAGGAAATTGCCTACGCGCTTCGCGCCTCCGGCTTCATGCCCGGCGACGTCGCCTCCATCATCGCCAACGCCGTTCCCGAATGGGTCCATGCCGACATGGGCATCCTGTGCGCGGGCGGCGTCGCCTCGGGCATCTACCCGACCGATGCGTCGTCTCAGGTCGAATATCTCGTCAACGATTCCAGAACGAAAGTGATCTTCGCCGAGGACGAGGAGCAGCTCGACAAGATCCTCGCCTGCCGCGCGCGCTGCGCGAGCTTGCAGAAGATCGTCGTGTTCGACATGGAGGGCCTCAGCGGTTTCTCCGACGACATGGTGATGTCGCTCGACGAGTTTCGCGCGCTCGGTCGCAACCACATGGTCGGCCGCGAAGCGCTGTGGCAGGAGATGATCGACAGCCGCGGCGCCGGCGATCTCGCGATCCTCGTCTATACATCCGGTACGACCGGTCCGCCCAAAGGCGCGATGCATGCCAACCGCAGCGTCACGCACCAGATGCGGCATGCCAACGATTTCATTCCGGCGCAGGAGGACGACGAGCGGCTGATCTTCCTGCCGCTCTGCCACGTCGCCGAACGCATCGGCGGCTACTACATCTCGGTCGCGCTCGGCTCGGTGATGAATTTCGCCGAGAGCCCGGAGACCGTGCCGGACAATCTGCGCGAGGTGCAGCCGACCGTCTTCCTCGCGGTGCCGCGCATCTGGGAGAAATTCTATTCGGCCATCACGATCGCGCTGAAGGATGCGACGCCGCTGCAGCAATGGGTCTATCGCCGTGCCATCGACATTGGCTACCGCATGGTCGACTACAGGCTCGAGGGTAAGGCGCCGCCACTGCCGCTGCGGCTCGCGAGCCGCATCGCCTACCGGGTCGCATTTCGCAACATCCGCCGCATGATCGGGCTGGATCGTTGCCGCATCGCCTTCACCGGGGCGGCGCCGATCGCGCCGGAGCTGATCCGCTGGTATCTCGCGCTCGGCATCGACATGCATGAGCTCTACGGCCAGACCGAGAATTGCGGTGTCGCCACCATGATGCCGGCGGAGCGGATCAAGCTCGGCTCGGTCGGCACGGCGGTGCCCTGGGGCGAGGTCGCGCTGTCGCCCGACGGCGAGATCCTGATCAAGGGCGACTTCCTGTTCATGGGTTATTTGAATCAGCCGGAGAAGACCGCCGAGACCCTCGATTCCCGCGGCTGGCTGCACACCGGCGACGTCGGCACCATCGACAATGAAGGCTTCGTCCGGATCACGGACCGGATGAAGGACATCATCATCACCTCCGGCGGCAAGAACATCACGCCGTCCGAGATCGAGAACCAGCTCAAATTCTCACCCTACATCTCGGACGCCGTCGTGATCGGCGACAAGCGGCCGTACCTCACCTGCCTCGTGATGATCGACCAGGAGAACGTCGAGAAGTTCGCGCAGGACCACGACATCCCCTTCACCAATTATGCCAGCTTGTGCCGGGCGACGGAGATCCAGGACCTGATCGGCCGCGAGATCGAGCAGGTCAATGGCAATTTCGCCCGCGTCGAGACCATCAAGAAGTTCTACCTGATCGAGCGCCAGCTCACGCCGGAAGACGAAGAACTGACGCCGACCATGAAGCTGAAGCGCGGCTTCGTGAACAAGCGCTACGCCGCCGAGATCGAAGCGATGTATCGCCAGCGCGCCGTGGCGTGAGGCGCAGGACGATTTGGGAAAGCGGAGGAGCGATGGCCCTCGCCCTCCGCGTAACACGGGCCTTTAGGAGAGGAGACGTCAATGTCGAGATCGTTCGGAACGTTCGGCCTTGCTGTGAGTGCGCTGGCGCTCACCTGTCTGCCGGCCACAGCGCAAACCAAGGTCACCAACGACGGTATCTCGGCAACCGAGATCGTCCTCGGGACCCATCAGGACCTGTCGGGTCCGATCAAGGGCTGGGGCGTCCCGGTCGCAAATGGCATGAAGATGGCGACCGAGGAGGTCAATGCGGCGGGCGGCATCAACGGCCGCAAGATCCGGCTGGTCATCGAGGACAGCGGCTATGATCCCAAGAAAGCCGTGCTGGCTTCGCAAAAGTTGATCGAGCGCGACAAGATCTTCGCGATGGTCGGAGCCATGGGATCGCCGACCGTGCTGGCCGCGCAGGACATCCTGTTCGACGCCGGCGTGCTACAGCTCTTCCCGCTGACGGCGGCCGAGTTCACCTTCAAGTTCGATCCGGCCAAGCCGCAGGAGCGGCTGAAGTTCAACAATCTGCTGCCCTATGTCGAGAGCACGCGCGCGGCGCTCAAATACATGATGGAGTGGAAGAGCTTCAAGAAGCCCTGCATCATGCACCAGGACGACGAGTACGGAAAAAACGTGCTCGACGGCTTCAACCAGCAGCTCACGGCTATGAAGGTGCAGCCGGCCTCGATCACGAGTTTCAAGCGCGGCGCCTCCGACTTCAGCGCGCAGGTCGCCAAGATGAAGTCTGATGGCTGCGATCTCGTGGTGCTCGGCACCATTCTCCGCGAGACCATCGGTTCGATGACGGAAGCCAGGAAGCTCGGCTGGGACGTCACCTTCCTGGGCGCGTCGCCGACCAACGTGCTGGATGTGCCAGCGTTGGGCAAGGACGCGGTGGAAGGGCTCTATGCGGCCAGCCTCTTCGAAATCCCCTACGAGGACACGGCCAAGGACAAGGTGAAGGACTGGATTGTCAACTACAAGAAGACCTTCGGCACCGAGGCCAATACGCAGGCCATGATCGGCTACAATGCGGTGATGACTTTCGCCTTCTATGCGCAGAAGGCGGGTAAGGATCTCACGGGTCAGAAGATGCTGGATTCGCTGGAGTCGGGCGAAAAATTCCTCGACATCTTCAACTCGCCGCCGACCAAGTTCTCCAAGACCGACCATCTCGCCAATACCATCACCCAGGTGCAGCAGATCAAGGGCGGGCGCTGGGTGCTGGTGAAGGACAATCTGATGTATTGATCTATTGCGGCATTGACGGTGCACCCTCTCCCCTTGCGGGAGAGGGTGCAAGCGGCGGGCCGGGTGAGGGGTATCTATCCTCTCGAACAGTCTTGCAAATGCTGAGAACCCCTCATCCGGCGCGCTTGCGCGCGCCACCTTCTCCCGCAAGGGGCGAAGGAAGAAAGCGCGCTCGCTGCGAGAAGAGCCTACGACCCCCCGCTCGCCGTCCCCGAATTCACCGGGGCCAGTTCATCCTCCCGGCAACGCCAGCCGTCGGCGGCTTTCACGAAGGCAAAAGTCCGCTGGATACGCAGCCGGCGCGTCACGTTGAAGGCTTCGGCCGAGCGCTCCTTGTTGCCAGTTCCGGGCTGCGGCCGACCCGTCCTGGCGTCCCAGCAGGTGCCGGTGCAGTTGGAGGCGACCTTGCTGCACATGGTGAAGGGCGCCAGCACGGCCATCTCGATCTCGCCCGTGACCTGCGCCTCCTGCTCGGTCACCTGGCTGTCGAGCGCGTAGACGCGGTTGATGCGGAGGAAGTTGCCGCAGGAATTGGCCGCATGGATACGCGCCGCGCAAAAATCGACCGCGTCGGTGTCGGGGATGCGGGCCGCGACCTGCCGGCCGAACACCTTCTTGGGGTCGCCCTTCGCCGTACGGATCTCGTCGGTCTTGCGCCTCAAATGATCCGCAAGACACTCCTCCGCGGTTTCGAGCTCCTGAAGCGGCACATTCTCCTTGCCGACCAGATTGCATTTGCGATCGCGCTCGCGCGTCCACCTGCCATATTCGGCGAAGGCAAAGCGCGCCGCGATCGGATCCAGCTTGCCGATCAGGCCGAGCACCTGGCCGTTGAGCTCCGTTTCCGCGAGCGCCAGCGACGGGTCCGCGCAGATCAGCGCGCCCGCCGCGGTGTTGGCCGCAAGGCAGTCGAAATCGGGATCGCGCACGATCGCCGCGCGCTCCTCGGTCACCTTGAGCAGGCAGGCCTTCACCCGGTCGAACTCGTCGGTGCGGATCGCGGTCTGGCCGACGATGCCGCAGCTGAGGTTGCGCTGGCGGATCCAGATCGCATTTTCCTCGATCCCAGGCAGCCGATCGGGCAGGCGGGCGAGCCGCCCCTCGATCGCCGCGCTCAGCTTCTCGGCAGCGGCGGCGAGCGTGGCATCACCGCAGAACAATTGATTGCCGGGGTCGCGAATCAGCTGACAATTGTTCCTTGCAAACAGCGGCAGCCGGTCGGCGACGGAACGGTCGGCTGGCTCGGATTGCGCGAAGCCCGGAACCGCCGGCAACGCCAGCAACGCAAGCACAGTCGGCACGATGAACCGCATTCCAGTCGCCCCCGCATGGAAGGCGCCATGCTAGCGGTTTGGATCGCGCGGTGGAATGAGTTTGTGTCGGGTGGTTCGTAAGCCGGATGGCGCGCAAGCGTAATCCGGGATTCGTGCAACGGCGGCACCGTCCCGGATTGCGCTGCGCTCTATCCGGGCTACGAGGCCGCTACAATCAATGGGCCTCGACGGCGACCATCGAGAGCCGCGCGGGTTCGTCGACATATTTCATCACGGCCGACTGGTAGAGCGCGAACAGCGGTTGGTAGCTCCGCGCAGCGTCGTCCTCGACCATCGCCATGCGGCGGTTGTCGAGCATCAGCCAGTGTCCGCCGAGACGCGCGGCGACAACCGCATGCTCTTCGCCGGCCCTGACGTCGCGCACCACGACGATGCGGAGGTCCTCAGGCGCCATGCCCGCCAGCCGCAGCGCGGCCAGCTTGGCGATGGCGTAGTCCTCGCAATCGCCGGCGCCGCGGGCGAAGGTCGCAAGCGGTGAACTCCAGACGTCGTCGATGCCGTCATTGGCGGCCCGGATGGCAAGGTTGATGGCGCGGTTGGTCTCGCCGAGCCGTGCGCGGCCGTCGCGGGCGCGGGCCTGGTCGACGATGGCGAGCAGCTTCAGGGCCGCAGGCGATGCGCAATTGTCCCGGTCACCGTCGCAGAGCGCAAGCTGCACCATGTCGTCGTCGAGCCTGTGCTTCAACGCGGACCATTTCTGCTGCAGGCTGCCGGACGAGATGGCGAAGGCGAACACGCCGAACGGCTCGGCGGATTTGCGCACGAGAAGGCCTGCTCCCGGCGACAGCAGCGTGCCGGCGCGGAGCTCGGCGACCGATCCGAGCAGGATCAATCCGCACATGACAAGGATTGCGCGCCAGGCGCGCGAGCAAGCAGCCGTCTCCATCTGACATCCCCTTCCCGGGCTTCGCCAGGTCCCCCTCGACCTCGACGTGCCGGGCTTTGTTGCTTTCGTGGAGATAGTGCGAGACGGGCCGTTTTGTTCTGCTTAACGCGCCGGGAGGGGGCGCCAAAACCAGGGAACAGGCTGAAACGGGCCTGCCCAAATTGCGTAAAATTTTACGATTCGGAGGCTAATCGTGTCCGGCTGCCGCGAAAGGGAGCCAATTGCAGGCAAAAGTTGTGGGGGTGCCGAATCTGCGTCCTATGGCCAACAACCCCTATTTCATGGGGTTCTGTTAGTTAGGTCACAGATTTAACTCCGTATTTGCCGCAGGATGCTGCGGGACCCCGTGAAGGAAAGATGATGCAAGTATCTGCTGCGTGACTATACAGCAGGTTACTCTGGATGACTGGAAATGCGTGGAAACGAGCTAAATTCGACTTCAGAATACTTGAGGGATTACCTTGGCTTCTCTGGAGAGGTTCCGACCCGCGGGGCCTCTTGGTGCCAAGTGATGCGAAATCACACAAGCAATAGATGGTATCGCTAAGGACTTCCTAATGCTATGCAAGCTTAGGCGGTCGATACTTACTTAAATTTTAACCCTTTTACGGTGCCCGATTGAATTACGCTGGCCAATTTGACGCCGCGATTTCTTTGGACGGCCAAGGTTCCCGTTCGTCTGCAGCGGGCCATGTCGATTCCTTTACGGCGAAAGCGCATGGTCATGTGCCTGAGGGCGCGTTCGTTGTTCCCGACCCCAATCTGATCTTCAACGGCGAGTTCAAGCGCACGGGGCTCGATCTCGTGCTGTCCCACGAGGGGCACGAGTTCGTCGTTCACGATTATTTCAGGGGCGATAAGCGTGCCGCGCTCGCCTCCCCCGACGGCGCCCATCTCAGCGGCGACGTCGTCAACGCGCTCACGGGTCATGTCCAGGTTGCGCAAGCCGCGCCCGGTGCGGCCGCGGCCCAGGTCATCGGCCACGTCACCAAGCTCGTGGGCAGCGCGACCGCGATCCGCAACGGCGTCTCGGTCATCCTGAACAACGGCGACAACGTCGAGAAGGGTGACGTGGTCTCGACCGGCGCCGATTCGACGCTCGGCATCACCTTCATCGACGGCACCGTGTTCGGCCTGTCCTCCAACGCGCGGATGGTGCTGAACGAGATGGTCTACGACCCCAACGGGTCGAGCAATTCCTCGCTGCTCAGCCTGGTCGCGGGCACCATCACCTTCGTCGCCGGCGAGACCGCCAAGCACGGCGACATGAAGATCGACACGCCGGTCGCCACCATGGGCATCCGCGGCACCGCCGTGCTGACCCAGATCAACTTCGTCGTTCCCGCCGGCGGCGGCGATCCGCAGCCGCAGGCGAGCTTCCAGGTGCTGGTCGAGCCGAACGGCACGACGGGCTCCTACATCCTGTTCGACAAGGTCACGCTGCTGCCGATCGCGACGGTCAACCAGGCCGGCCAGATGATCCAGATCAGCGGCGGCAACGTCTCGATCTCCAATGCGCTGATGTCGCCGGACGTGCAGAAGCTAATCACGGACGTGTTCACGCTGAAGTTCACCGACAACAACACCAACACAAAGCTGACCACGAACTTCACCGACACGCTCACGCCGGTCTTTCAGGAAGTGGTGTTGAAGTCGGGGTCCGGCGCCGTCGTGACCGCGACCTTCGTCAACCTCAATCCGCAGGGACAGGATAGTCCCGGCAATTCCACGCCGATCGTCACCCGTATGCCCGGCCAGCCGCTGGTGCAAAGCCTCGATCTCGGCGGCAACGTGAAGACGGCGTTCGCGCTGACCGAGCGCGCGGACACCACGGGCGATACGGCGCATACCGACACGGTCTCCGGCCGGATCACCTTCGTCGATCAAAACCTCGGCGATCGCCCGACGGTGTCGGTGAGCCTCGACGACGCGCCGAACTACGTCTACAAGAACGCCGGCCAGCAGGACGTCACCGGCTCGCTCTCCGCGCTCCAGAAGCAGGACATCGCGGCGACGCAGATCCAGATCAGTGTCGTTGCCGACAGTGCCAACAACAACAACGGCTCGGCGGTCTGGACCTACACGATCCCCGACAACGTCTTCGACTTCCTCGCCGCGGGCGAAACGCTGACGCTGACCTACATGGTCCGCGTCGACACCAATTTCGCAGTCAACCCCGAGAGCAAGTTCGTCCCGATCACCATCACGATCACGGGAACGAACGACAAGCCCACCGTCGCGACGTCAGGCGGCGCCGTCATCGAGAAGGTCGGGACCGGCAACGAGGCTCTGGACACCATCACGGGCACGGTCGCCTTCACCGACGTCGATCTGACGGACCGGCCGATCGTGAGCGCGGCGCTCTCGTCCACCCACCCGTTCAAATATCTCGATGCCGAAGGCCACGATATCACCGCGACGCTGACGCCGGAGCAGCGCGCCGCGATCGCCGCCGTCGAGGTGCCGCTGACCGTGGTGCAGGGCGCCGGAAACGGCAACAACGGCTCGGCCACCTGGACCTACAGCGTTCCCGACCATCTCTTCGATTTCCTCGCCGAAGGCGAGACGCTGACGCTCAACTATGTGGTGCAGGTCGATGACGGGCACGGCGGCGTCGTCAGCACGCCGATCACCGTGTCCATCAACGGTGCGGACGTCAATGTCGAGGGCACCAACGACCTGCCGACGATCGTCGAAGACTCCACCACCCCGACAGGTGCGGTAACCGAGGATAGCGCGGCCACGCTCGCCGCCAACGGCACCATCACGTTCAACGACCCCGATCTCACGGACACCCACACCGCGAGTTTCGTCCTGAAGTCGACGATTTCGAGCGCGCATCTGCCCGGCTTCAGCGACGGCACGTCGCATGTCGGCACGTTCGCGCTTGAGCCGGTGGTCGAGAGTCCGGGCGTCAGCTCTCTGGGATCGGTGAAGTGGACCTTTACGCTCGACGATGACGATCCGGTGCTCCAGTCGCTGGCCATGGGCCAGACCATCACTCAGGTTTACACCGTCAAGGTCGACGATCATCACGGCGGGACGGTCACCCGGGACGTCACGGTCACCATTACCGGGGCCAACGATGCGCCGACCATCACAAGTGGCGCTGCGGCGGCAACGGGCAAGGTCATCGAGGATACGGGCCTGACGCTTTCGATCGGCGGCACGCTGGCGATCCAGGATCTGGACCTGATCGACACGCATACGGCGGAGGCGATGTTCAAATCGTCGGCCTCCAGCGCGCATCTGCCCGGCTTTGTGGATGGGTCGACCAATATCGGGACCTTCACGATCGATCCGTCGGTGCTCGAATCCATTGCGGATACCAACAACGGCGCGACGCTGGGCTGGCACTTCACGCTCGACAACAGCAATGCGATGCTGCAGTCGCTGGCCGAAGGGCAGACCATCACCCAGGTCTACACCGTTACTTTCACTGACAATCACAATGCGACGGTCACTCAGGACGTCACCGTCACCATCACGGGCGCCAACGACGCACCGACCATCACCAGCGATGCCGCGGCGGCAACAGGTCATGTCGTCGAGGACGCGGACCTGACGCTGTCGATCGACGGCACGCTGGCGATCCAGGACGTCGACTTGATTGACACGCATACGGCGGAGGCGGTGTTCAAGTCGTCATCGGTCAGCTCGGCTCTGCCGGGTTTCGATGCCAACGACACGAACATCGGCACCTTCACGATCGATCCGTCGGTGCTCGAATGCACTACGGACACCAACAACGGCGCGACGCTCGGCTGGCACTTCACGCTCGACAACAGCAACGCGATGCTGCAGTCGCTGGCCGAAGGGCAGACCATCACTCAGGTCTACACCGTCACGTTCGACGATCATCATGGCGGCATCGTTAGCCGGGACGTCACCGTCACGATCACAGGCGCCAACGACGCGCCGACGATCACGAGCGATGCTGACGCGGCAACGGGCGCGGTCACCGAGGATGAGGGCGCCTCGCTGACGACCTGCGGCACGCTGGCGATCCAGGACCTCGACCTGATCGACACCCACACGGCGCAGGCGGTGTTCAAATCGTCGTCCGTCAGCACCGACCTGCCGGGCTTCGGAAGCGGTGCGCATATCGGCACCTTCTCGATCGACGCGGTGTCCGAATCGGGCAGCGATACCAGCACCGCTGCGACGCTGGGCTGGCATTTCACGCTGGATAACAGCGATCCCGTGCTGCAGTCACTGGCGGAGGGGCAGACCATCACCCAGGTCTACACCGTCACGTTCGACGACCAGCAGGGCGGCAAGGTCAGCCAGGACGTCACCGTCACGATCACCGGCACCAACGATGCGCCGGCGGTTTCCTATGCCACGTCGGACTACATGAACTTCGACGGCCAGACGATCGCAGTCGGCGAGGTGCCGACGGTCGCCACCGATGGCGTGACGCTGGACGGCTGGGTGAACTGGAATGGGGGCACTGATCCCGGCCACGGCCAGATCCTGTTCTACAACGGCAACACCTCGACCACCGGCTTCGGTCTGCTCGGCACCGCCAACGTCGATGGTACCTTGGAGCTGCAGATTCTCGCGGGCGGCGTCGACATCGAGGATACCGGCATCGCGCTCACGGCCTCGCAATGGCACAACATCGCGCTGACGCGCGACAGCGGCACCTTCACGCTCTATCTCGACGGAAACCTCGAATATTCGCAGGCATGGGGCGTCAATCCGATTGACGGCAGCCCGTCGAATCCGTCGGCGTCCTATATGATGATTGGCGCCGCGAGCGAGCCGGGCGCGGCGGGCTTTGGAGCGGAGGGCTTCTTCGGCTCGATCGCCGATGTCAGCGTCTGGACCTCCGCGCTCACGCAGGCGCAGATCCAGTCGATCGATTTCACCGCGCTCACCGGCAGCGAAGCGGATCTGGTCGCGTATTACCAGCTCGGCGACGGCAGCGGGACCACGGCCGCCAATACGGTCAACCCCGCCAAGAGCCTCGCAATCGAGGGCGATGCGGATTGGGCGAGCGGCACCTCCGGGCCGGGCGGCGCCGTTGCCGATCTGATGGAAACCAATGCCGGCCAGCTTTCGCATGGCGTGCTGACGGTTTCCGACGTCGACGCGACCGATCACGTCACGGTGTCGGTCAGCCAGGTGCAGGTTACTCTCGACGGCGTGCCGCAATCCGGCAGCGTCGGCGGGCTGTCGCAGGCGGACCTGCTGAACTATCTCTCCGTTCCGACCGGCGACATCCTCGACGGCACGGCTACCCATGCCCAGTTTACGTGGCAGTTCAATTCGGGCAGCCAGGCCTTCGATTTCCTCGCCGCGGGCCAGACGCTGTCGCTGCAATACACCATCGTTCCGTCGGATGCTGTTGGCGCTGGCACGAGCGCAGTCGTCACCGTCAACATCGCCGGCACGAACGACGCGCCGACGCTTGCCGACCTCCACATCGGCCCGCTCTCGGATACGGCCGCTGCCGACACCTTCTCCGATCTGACCGGCACGCTGGCGGGTCACGATGCCGATACCGGCGAGACAGCGACACTGACCTATGCCGTCCTCAATGCGGATCATCATGCGACC
Source organism: Bradyrhizobium sp. SHOUNA76 (assembly GCF_023006445.1). NCBI lineage: Bacteria > Pseudomonadati > Pseudomonadota > Alphaproteobacteria > Hyphomicrobiales > Nitrobacteraceae > Bradyrhizobium > Bradyrhizobium sp. SHOUNA76. The sequence goes on along the minus strand of NZ_JALBHA010000038.1, from coordinate 11,496 downwards.
GCAACCGTTGCGGGGCTCTACGGCTCGCTGACGGTCGACCATGACGGCAACTACAACTACGTTCCCAATGCAGCGGCCATCAATGCGCTGCCGGCAGGCTCCTACACGGATGCGTTCACGGTCCAGACCACGGACGCGCACGGTGCGACCGGCACGGCCACGCTCACGGTCGACGTGACCGGGGCGAACGACGCCAGCGGCCCGGTCATCGACACCACGCGCTTCCAGGTCGAGCACATCACCGAGAACAGCAACGACATTATCACCGAACTTGCCGTCCTCGACACCGATGCAGGCGCAGCGGCGGATACGTTCACCGTTACGCTGTCGACCGCAAATCCGGACGTCAGCACCGTCTATTTCGCTCCGATGACGGGGTCGCTCGACGCAATCAACGCGGGCCTCGCGAGCGGCGGAACTGGCGTCGTCTACGATCCGACAGGCGCCAGCACCGATGATTACCCGCAGCCGCCCGCGACCGACCAGATCACGCTGACCGTCGCCGATTCGGCCGGCCACTCCGACACGGTCAACTTCATCTTCGTCGAGGGAGCGAGCAGCCAGGATATCACTCTGGCAGGCGCCAACGGCAAGGACGTCATTTTCGCGACGGAGTCGAGCGACACGTTGATTGGCGGCGGCGCCAAGGACCAGTTCGTGTTCGCGCCAACGTCGTCGCAGACGGCGGTTCAGCACACCGTGAATGACTTCGAGACTTGCCTCGACAAGATCGACTTGCGGCAGTTCACCAGCATCACGTCTTGGACACAGGTCTCGCAGCACGCGGAGCAGCAGGGCACCGATACCTTGCTTACGCTCGACAGCAACGACAAGATTCTCCTGAAGAACACCGTCGTCGGTAATCTCCACGCCAGCGACTTCATCCTTCATGTGAGTTAGAGGCGTCCGTCCAGGCACGCGACCCTTCATTCCGCTTTGATCGCGCCAAAAATTGCTTATCCTGTGTCGCCGAACTGTGGCCATCGGCGGCATGGCGGTGCGAGATCGAACCCCAGCGGTTGGCAGGAAGTCCGATCAAAATGAAACGTCTCAAGATCCTGCGGCGGTGGTTTGCGCGGAAGCTGGGCTTTGCGCGGCTGATGTGCCTTGCGCTGCTGGTCGTGTTTGCCGGCGCCCGCCTCTGGGATCCGCTGCCGATCCAGGAATTGCGGCTGCGCACCTTCGACATGTTCCAGCTGATCGATCCGCGCCACAAGACGGCGCGGCCGGTCGTCATCGTCGACATCGACGACAAGAGCCTTGCGAGGCTCGGCCAGTGGCCATGGCCGCGCACGCGGATCGCCGACCTGATCCAGAACCTCACCAACAACGGCGCGGCCGCGATCGGCTTCGACGTCGTCTTCTCCGAAGCCGATCGGCTTAACCCGGATCAGGTTGCGAGCCAGATGCGCTATCTGGACGATGCCACCCGTGCCAAGTTGCGCGAGCTGCCGAGCAACGACCAGATTCTTGCCGACGCCATCAAGCGCTCACGCGTCGTGCTGGGGGAGACCGGGCTTCCGGAGGTCCTGTCCGAGCTCGACAAATCGCTTCCGTTCACGGGGGTGGCGACCCTCGGCGAGGAGGGAGCCGAGCGCTTCCTGTTCGAATTCCCCGGCCTGCTCCGCAACGTGCCGATCATCGAGAAGACAGCAGCCGGGCGCGGCCTGTTCTCGATCCGCACCGAGCGTGACGGATTGATCCGCCGCGTGCCGATGATCATGCGCGCCCAGGGCAACATCATGCCCTCGCTCAGCCTCGAGATCCTGCGCGTCGTCACGGGAACGCCGACCTTGCTCGTCCGCACGGACAAGGCCGGTGTCAGGTCGATCCGGCTCAAGGGCGTGGAAATTCCGACCGACAAGAACGGTCAGCTCTGGGTGCACTATGCACGCCGGGACCCCTCGATCTACGTGTCCGCGGTCGACGTGCTCGACAATAGCCTGCCGCCCTCCAAATTCGCCGGAAAGCTGGTGCTGGTCGGCACCTCCGCCGGCGGATTGAACGATATCAAGACCACGCCGGTATCCCGGGCCATGCCGGGGGTCGAGATCCATGCCCAGGTGCTGGAGAGCATCTTGAGCAGTGCCGTGATCTCGCAGCCGAACTATGCGCTCGGCGTCGAGCTGCTGGCCGCGCTCGTCATTGGCCTGCTCGTCATCATTCTGACCCCGAATCTCGGCCCCGTGCGCCTCGTGCTGGCGGGTGCGGCCTTCGCCGCCATCCTGGTCGGTGTGTCCTGGTTCTTCTACGCGCAATACCGCTATCTCATCGACTTCACCTATCCTCTGCTCTCGACCACCGCGGTCTATCTGACGCTGATCTTCGCGAGCTTCGTGCGCGAGCAGCGGCAGCGCAAGGAGATCCGCGGCATGTTCGCGCAATACCTGTCGCCGGCGCTGGTCGAGCAGCTCACGCCGGAAAAGCTCGTCCTCGGCGGCGAGGAGCGTGAGATCACGATCATGTTCTCCGACGTGCGCGGCTTCACCTCGATCTCGGAGAGCTACAAGCACGATCCGCAAGGTCTCACCGCCCTGATGAACCGCTTCCTGACCCCGCTGACCAATGTGATCACGGAGCGGAAGGGCTATGTCGACAAGTACATGGGCGACGCCATCATGGCGTTCTGGAACGCGCCGCTCGACGATGCCGAGCACGAGCTCAATGCCTGCGCGGCGGCGGTCGGCATGCTCGAGAAGATCGACGAGGTCAACAAGGAGCGCGAGCAGGAGGCCGCCGACGGCGGCCACGTCTACATCCCGCTCAATGTCGGCATCGGCCTCAACACCGGCATCGGCGTGGTTGGCAACATGGGCTCCGATCTGCGCAAGAACTATACGGCGCTCGGCGACTGCGTGAACCTCGCCTCGCGCCTGGAAGGGCAGACCAAGGAATACGGCTTCCCGATCATCGTCGGATCCAGCACCGCGCTCGCGGCCAAGGACAAGTTCGCAATCCTCGAGCTCGACTTCATCATGGTCAAGGGCAAGAGCGAGCCGGAGGTGATCTACGCCATCGCCGGCCGCGAGGACGTGATGCATTCCGCCGCCTTCCAGCGCCTGCGCAACATCACCATCGAGATGCTCGGCTGCTATCGCGGCCGCGACTGGCAGGGCGCGCTGGACGCGATCGAACGCGGCCGTCGAAGCGAGGATGCCGACACGCTGGAGAAGCTGTTCAAGCTCTACGAGGCGCGTATCAAGGATTTCCAGCTCAACCCGCCGCCGGAGAACTGGACCGGGGCCTATGCGCTGCTGACGAAGTAGGCGCCGCGTCGTCGTCGCGTGGGCAAAGGCGCGAAGCGCCGCGCCCACCATCTCTCTCTCATCGCGCTCTGATGGTGGGCACGTTTCGCTTTGCCCACCTACGACGGCAATGGCCGGCGGTCCCTCTCACTCCATCCCGATCGTCGTCAGATCCTGGAACCAGTGTTGGGCCTGCACGAACTGCTTCACCTTCGGCGACAGCGCGTGCGGGTTGGTGTCGTGGACGACCCAGACCAGCGTGGCATCATCCACGATCAGCGCATGCGCCTGTGCCAGCAGCTCGTCCTGCTTGGCGGCATCGAAAGTCTGCTTGGCCTCGTCGATCAGTGCATCGACTTTCGGGTTCTTGTAACCTCCCCAGTTGACGCCGACCGGCGCGATCTGGCCCGAATGGAAGAAGCGGACAATGGCGTAGAGCGGATCGGAGGTGACATAAGCGATGTTGTTGGCGGTGATGCCGGCATTCATCTCGTCGGCCGCGCCCTTGCGCCAATGCGTGTAGAGCGTCTCGAGCTCGACGACCTTGAAGTCGATCTCGATGCCGATCTCCTTGAAGCTCTGCTGCAAAAATTCGTTCATCGGCAGCGACAGCATCTGGCCGGTGCCGCCCTGCGCGATGATGAAGGTCGCCTTCAGCGGTTTTGCTTTTGAATAGCCGGCCTCCTCGACCAGCTTCTTCGCCGCAGCGAGATCGTATTTCAATTCGAAGCTCGGTTTGCCGAACCATGGGCTCGACGGGTCGACCTGGCCCTTGGCGGGTTTCGCAAGGCCATTCATCAAGCCGACCACGGCCTCGCGATCGATCGCGAGGTTCAGCGCTTTGCGCAGGCGGATATCGGTCCAGGGCGAGCCCGGCAGCACGCTGAGATGATAATTCCAGACATGGGGCGTGACGTTGTCGACGAGCTTCATGCCCGCGGCTTTGAGTTGCGGCACGGCATCCGGTGCCGGCGTCTCGATCAGATCGACTTGCCCGGCAAGCAGCGCGTTTGTGCGGGTCAGCGCTTCCGGCATCGGCACCAGCACGATTTTGTCGGCCTTGGGAATGCGCTTCTTGTTCCAGTAGTCCGGATTCTTGGAGAGTTCGGCGAGCTCGCGCGGCACCAGTTTTGTCAATTTGAAAGGGCCGGTGCCGGAGGGCTGGCTCGCGAACTTGTCCCAATCCTTGCCGAGCTTCTCATACTGCGCGGGGCTCGACACCAGGAACCACAGCATCTGATAGGGGAAGAAGGAATCGACCGTTTTGGTCGTGATCTCAACCGTGAAGTCGTCGATCTTGGCGTAGCTCGCGACGGAGGGCAGGCGGGTTTTCACCTGCGCGCTCTGCCGCTTGTCGAATTGCGGCGCCTTGTCGTTGAGCACCTTGTCCAGATTCCAGATCACCGCATCGGCATTGAACTCGCTGCCGTCGTGAAACTTCACCCCGTTGCGAAGCGTGAAGCGCCATTTGGTCTTGTCGGCGTCGTCGACCTTCCACTCGGTCGCAAGACCCGGCACCAGCTTGCCGGGGCGGTCCGCGACGTCCATCTCCCAGGCCACCAGGGGATCGTAGATCGTGTACGCCGTGAACTGATAGGCGCCGGCGCCGCGATCGGGCTGCCCCGTCGTCAGCGGGATATCCGCCATCGAGATGCCATATCGCACCACCGTTTCGGCACGTGTCGAGATTGCGGACGATGCCAGCGCAAGCACGGCGAGACAGATCGATAGACGAAGACGCATGGCCTAGAGCTCCCAGGGATTTCGGGAGCAAGCTTGCAATCTTGATGCCAGAATAGGCAGCGCGACGCGTGCACCCACCCGCGACCCACAAGGACTTGTCGTCGCATGGCTAAATTGCAGAATAAGTTTCTCTTTGGCATAGCCATTGCATACGATTGCATCAAAAATAGTCATCGAAGCCGGAAAAGGATTGAGGCGATGCTTACTAAGAAGAACACGCGCGCGGCATTGATCGCGGTGCTCGCTCTAACGACGGCGGCTGCATGGCCGCGCGCCGCCAGCGCGGAGACCGTGCTGCGCATCGGCATGACCGCTGCCGATATTCCGCGTACCCTGGGCCAGCCAGATCAGGGTTTTGAAGGCAATCGCTTCACCGGCCTCACCATGTATGACGCGCTGACCGGCTGGGACCTGTCCTCTGCCGAAAAGGCGAGCGTGGTGATCCCCGGCCTTGCCACCGAGTGGAAGGTCGACGATGCCGACAAGACCAAGTGGGTGTTCAAGCTGCGCCCCGGCGTGACTTTCCACGACGGTTCGCCCTTCAATGCCGACGCCGTGGTGTGGAACGTCGAGAAGGTGCTGAAGCAGGACGCGCCGCAATTCGACGCCAGCCAAGTCGGCGTCACCGCTTCGCGCATGCCGACGCTGGCCTCCGCCAAGAAGATCGACGACATGACCGTCGAACTCACCACCAAGGAGCCCGACAGCTTCCTGCCGATCAACCTCACCAATCTGTTCATGGCGAGCCCGGCGAAGTGGCAGCATTTCTATGACAAGGCGGAAGGCGCCGATGCCAAGGCCAAGTCGCAGGCCGCATGGACTGCGTTTGCCAAGGACGCAGCGGGCACCGGTCCGTGGAAAATGGCGGGCTTCACGCCGCGCGAGCGGCTCGAGCTCGTGAAGAATGCGAGCTATTGGGACAAGGCGCGTGTGCCCAAGGTCGACAAGATGGTGCTCTTGCCGATGCCGGAGGCAAACGCGCGCACCGCGGCGCTGCTCTCCGGACAGGTCGATTGGGTCGAGGCACCTGCGCCGGACGCGCTGCCCGAACTGAAGCAGCGCGGCTTCAAGCTCTACGCCAACGAGCAGCCCCATGTCTGGCCGTGGCAGTTCTCGCGCATCGAGGGTTCGCCCTGGAACGACATCCGCGTGCGCAAGGCCGCGAACCTCTGCGTCGATCGCGAGGGCCTCAGGGACGGCCTGCTCGCTGGCCTGATGGTGCCGGCGACCGGCACCTTCGAGCCCGGCCACCCCTGGCGCGGCAAGCCGGCCTTCGAGATCAAGTACGACAAGGCAGCTGCGCAAAAGCTGATGCAGGAGGCCGGTTTCGGCCCCAACAAGAAGCTGACGGTAAAGACGCAAACCTCCGCCTCGGGCTCGGGCCAGATGCAGCCCTTGCCGATGAACGAATATCTCCAGCAGGCGCTCGCCGAGTGCTATTTTGACGTGAAGCTCGACGTCATCGAATGGAATACGCTGTTCACCAACTGGCGCCGCGGCGCCAAGGATCCCAGCGCCAACGGCGCCAATGCGACCAATGTCACCTATGCGGCGATGGACCCGTTCTTTGCGCTGGTGCGCTTCCTGCAGTCAGGCATGGCGGCGCCGGTCTCGAACAATTGGGGCTTCATCAACGAGCCCAAGTTCGACGAACTGGTGAAGAAGGCGCGCCAGACCTTCGATCCCGCCGCGCGTGACGCCGCGCTCGCCGAGTTGCACGCGGCCTCCGTCGACGACGCCGCCTTCCTCTACGTCGCCCACGACGTCGGCCCGCGCGCCATGAGCCCGAAGGTGACAGGCGTCGTGCAGCCGAAGAGCTGGTTCATCGACTTCTCGCTGGTGTCGATGAACTAGTGAGGCGAGCCACGTAGTCGATGCACCCTCTCCCCCTGTGGGAGAGGGTGGCTTCGCGACAGCGAAGCCGGGTGAGGGGTCTCTCTCCGCGGGAGTTAACCCCTCCATCGATGCAATAATCTCCGCGGCTAGAACCCCTCATCCGGCGCTTCGCGCCACCTTCTCCCACAAGGGGAGAAGGGAAGAAAAAGAAGCAACGTGCTCGCCTATATCGCCAGACGCATTGTCTATGTCGTTCCGATCGTCATCAGCGTGGCGCTGGTGTGTTTCCTGCTCGTGCACATCACGCCAGGCGATCCGCTGGTGGCCGTGCTGCCGGCCGACGCCTCGCAGGAGCTTGCCGCGCAGCTGCGTACCGCCTATGGCTTCGACCGCCCGCTGCCGGTGCAGTTCGGCCTCTGGCTCCTGCGCGCGCTGCATGGCGATCTCGGCAATTCCATCGCCACCGGCCGCCCCGTGCTTGCCGAGGTCATGCGCGCGGTCGGCAACACCGTCACGCTGGCGATTGCCGCCGCGATCATCGGCTTCACCATGGGCATCCTGCTCGGCCTGATCGCCGGCTATTTTCGCGAGACCTGGATCGACAAGGTCGCGACCTCCTTCGCCATCGCCGGCGTGTCGGTGCCGCATTACTGGCTCGGCATGGTGCTCGTCATCATTTTCTCGGTGCAGCTGAACTGGCTGCCCGCGGTCGGTGCCGGGCCCAACGGCTCCAACTCCTGGGCCTGGGACTGGGCTCACCTGAAATATCTGGTGCTGCCGGCAATCACGACGTCGGTGATTCCGATGGGCATCGTCACCCGTACCGTACGCGCGCTCACCGGCGATATCCTCAGCCAGGACTTCGTCGAGGCTTTACGCGCAAAAGGCCTGCACGAGCGTGGCGTGTTCCGCCACGTCATCAAGAACGCCGCGCCCACGGCGCTTGCGGTGATGGGGCTTCAGCTCGGCTATATGCTCGGCGGCTCGATCCTGATCGAGACCGTGTTCTCCTGGCCGGGTTCCGGCTTCCTGCTCAACTCGGCAATTTTCCAGCGCGATCTGCCGCTGCTGCAGGGCACGATCCTGATCCTGGCGCTGTTCTTCGTCTTCCTCAATCTCCTGGTCGACATCGCGCAAGCCGCGATCGACCCGCGCATCAAGCGGGGCTGACGGGATGAGCCCAGCTGTAACCAAGCAAACGGTGCGCACCCTCCCCCGCCTGCGGGGGAGGGACGGGGAGAGGGTGTCTCCACTCGCGAGAACCCTCCAGAGGGGAAAGCCCTCACCCGGCGCGTTGCGCCGACCTCTCCCGCAAGCGGGAGAGGTGCACTGCCTTTCGGGCTCGCTCCGACTACACCAATGCGCAAGGGGAGCCAGCCAATGAGCGAGCTTCCGTTGTCCGCCACCACCGACGCCGCGCTCCAGGCCGCGCCCACGACCAAGGCGCGCGGCTATTGGGCGACCGTCGGCCGCCGTATCAGGCGCGACAAGGTCAGCATGGCTTGCGCGCTGGTGCTGCTGCTGATCTTCCTCTCGGCGATCCTCGCGCCATGGCTGGGTCTGGAAGATCCCTACAAGGGCTCGATGATCCGCCGCCTGCGCCACATCGGCACAGCGGGCTACCCGCTCGGCACCGACGAGCTCGGCCGCGACATGCTGGCGCGCCTGATCTATGGCGGACGGCTGTCGCTGGTCATCGGCATTTTGCCCGTGATCCTCGCCTTCTGCATCGGCACCTCGCTCGGCCTCGTCGCCGGTTATGTCGGCGGCAAGCTCAACACGGCGATCATGCGGACGGTCGACGTGTTCTATGCCTTCCCGTCGGTGCTGCTGGCGATCGCGATCTCCGGCGCACTCGGCGCCGGCATCCTCAATTCCATCGTGTCGTTGACGGTCGTGTTCGTGCCGCAGATCACCCGCGTCGCCGAGAGCGTCACGACAGGCGTGCGCAACATGGATTTCGTCGAGGCCGCGCGTGCCTCGGGCGCCGGGCCCTTCACCATCATGCGCGTGCACATCCTCGGCAATGTGCTGGGGTCGATTTTCGTCTATGCCACCAGTCTCATTTCGGTCTCGATGATCCTGGCCGCCGGTCTTTCTTTCCTCGGTCTCGGCACCAAGCCGCCGGAGCCTGAATGGGGACTGATGCTGAACACCTTGCGGACCGCAATCTACGTCAATCCCTGGGTCGCAGCATTGCCGGGCGCAATGATCTTCGCGGTTTCGATCTGCTTCAACCTGCTCTCGGACGGCCTGCGCAGCGCCATGGACATCAGGAACTAGCCATGAGCGAGAACAACACATCCGTCGAAATGCTTGAGCCCGTCGAGGACGTCGGCGGCGTCGCGCAGCCCCTGCTGCAGGTCAACGGCCTGACCAAGCATTTTCCGGTGCGCGGCGGGCTGTTCGCCGCCAAGCGAACCGTGCGCGCCGTCGACAATGTCTCCTTCACTGTTGCCAAGGGCGAGACCGTCGGCATCGTCGGCGAATCCGGCTGCGGCAAGTCGACCACGGCGCGGCTGCTCATGCATCTGATGCCGCGCGATACCGGCGACATCATCTATGACGGCATGACCGTCGGACAGTCGCTGTCGCTGCGCGAACTGCGCCGCGGCATGCAGATGGTGTTCCAGGACTCGTACGCCTCGCTCAATCCGCGCCTGACCATCGAGGAATCGATCGCCTTCGGCCCCAAGGTCCACGGCATGGCCGACGGCGCGGCGCGCACCCTCGCGCGCGAGTTGCTCGGCAAGGTCGGCTTGCGCCCGGAAAATTTCGCGAGCCGCTATCCGCACGAGATCTCCGGCGGCCAGCGCCAACGCGTCAACATCGCGCGAGCACTGGCCTTGTCGCCAAGGCTGGTGATCCTGGATGAAGCCGTCTCCGCGCTCGACAAATCCGTCGAGGCGCAGGTGCTCAATCTGCTGGCCGATCTCAAGCGCGAGTTCGGCCTGACCTATCTGTTCATCAGCCACGACCTCAACGTCGTCCGCTACATCTCGGATCGCGTGCTGGTGATGTATCTCGGCGAGGTCGTCGAGCTCGGTCCGGTCGACCAGGTCTGGGATAGCCCAGCGCATCCCTACACGCGCGCGCTTCTCGCTGCGATGCCGTCCTCCGACCCCGACAGGCGCACCGAGACGCCGCCGATCACGGGCGATCCGCCCAATCCGATCGATCCGCCCTCGGGCTGCCGCTTCCACACCCGTTGCCCGTTTGCGGAGCCGCTCTGCGCAAATGCGACACCAAAGCTCACTGCGCTCGATAGAATGGGCCACGAGGCCGCGTGCTACATGGCCATACCGGGTTCAGGCCATAGCCGCGCGCCCAGGGAGAAGACCGCATGACGAGACCGACACCGAAAGAGATCAAGCCGATCGCGCAAATCGCCGGCGTCCCCGTGGACGACGAGATCGCGATGCGCATCTCCAACTCCATCGGGCCTGCCTTCGAAGGCTTCGAGGCCATCGCCGGCACGCTGCCTTTCGACCTCGAGCCCGCACTCTATCCGATCGTGCAGACGCAGAAGGTCTCGAAATGAGCACCGAGCCAGCATTGATGACGCTCACCGAGGTCGCGCGCGCGATCGCGATGAAGCAGGTGTCCTCGCATGAGGTGACGCGCGCGCTGCTGCAGCGCATCACGCAGTGGCAGCCGCATCTCAACGCCTTCATGTCGGTCGAGGCCGAGGCAGCATTGAAGGCGGCGGAAGCTGCCGATTCCGAACTCGCCAGGGGCAATGTTCGTGGTCCGCTGCACGGCGTGCCGCTCGCGCACAAGGACATGTATTACGATGCCGGCAAGGTTTCGACCTGCGGCTCGCTGATCCGCCGCGACTTCGTGCCAACCGTCACGTCTACGGCTCTGCAGCGGCTGAAGGATGCCGGACAGGTGCGCCTCGGCACGCTGCACCTCGCCGAATTCGCCTACGGCCCGACCGGACACAACGCCCATTACGGCCCGGTGCGTAATCCCTGGAACGTCGCCCACATCACCGGCGGGTCCTCATCCGGCTCCGGTTCGGCGGTTGCGGCGCGGCTGACTTATGCGGCACTTGGCTCCGACACCGGCGGCTCGATCAGGATGCCCGCGCATTTCTGCGGCGTCACCGGCCTCAAGACCACCGTCGGCCGCGTCAGCCGCGCCGGCGCAATGCCGCTGTCGCAATCGATCGATACCGTCGGCCCGCTCGCACGGACCGCCGAGGACTGCGCGCTGCTGCTGGCGCTGATGGCCGGTGCGGACCCCGCGGATTCGACCTGCAGCCATGAGCCGCTGTCGGACTATGTCGCTGCGACCAAGGGCTCGCTGAAGGGCCTCAAGATCGGCGTGCCCGCGTCCTTCTATGTCGACGATCTCGACAGCGAGGTGGCGCGCGTGCTGGACGAGACCATCGCGGTGCTGAAGCGCGAGGGCGCCGACATTGTGACGGTCGAGCTGCCGGACCAGCGGCAATTGTCCTCTGCGAGCCAGCTCGTGCTCGCCGCCGAAGCTGCCGCCTTCCACAAGCGCTGGATGATCGAGCGTCCGCAGGATTATGGCCCGCAGGTCCTGATGCGGCTTCAGAACGGTCTCACCGTTCCCGCCATCACCTATCTGGAGGCGATGCGCTGGCGCGGCCCGGCACTCGCCGCACACAGCGCGGCCACCGCCGGCGTCGATGCGGTGATCG